>JAQUZH010000203.1 GCA_028691445.1 Bacteroidales bacterium
GATACCTACAATCCCTCTTTTGTAGAAAACAAGATGACAAATGATGAAGTGAAGCATCTTTTGGCTCAGTTTTATGTATCCAGTTACCTGAAGACAGACAAACTCAGTGGCTTCTCCGGAGAAGGTATCTCGGTGGAGAAGTGTGAGGTAGTACCCCGTTTTGAGGTGGGCTTTGTCGGAAGAATATTGCTCAATGCCTTCAACTGTCTGGAGTATGGCGAACAACTTCAAGAGTATAAATACACACACATGAGTGAAGATATCTTCAACAGTTATCTGGCAAACGGATTTAATAAAGAAGGTTTCATGCGCGAATACTGGACACCCACCAGTGAGACAGACGTGTTTAGCATTCGTCGTCAGGCAGAGGGAGCATATGCCATGTTGCTGTTTTTAAAGTATCAAAGAGACAAAGGAAAGAAATTTCCCGAGTGGGAGCAGAAGATCCGCATGTTGATGGACAATCTTGTTTCGTTGCAAAACAAAGACCATAGCTTCCCCAGAAAGTTTAAGGCAGATAAAAGTATCGTGGACAGTACCGGCGGAAGTACGGCAACAGCCATTCCGACATTGACCATGGCTGCTTCTTATTTTAAAGACAAGAAGTATATGAAGGCAGCCGAACAGGCAGCTGTCTATCTCGAAAAAGAGATTGTCGCTAAGTCTGATTACTTCTCCTCAACGCTGGATGCCAACTGTGAGGATAAAGAAGCTTCCTATTACGCTGCCACAGCCTTTTATTACCTTGCGCTCAACTCCAAAGGAGAGCAACTCAAACACTATACAGCCCTTGCTAAGCAGTCTGCATACTTTGCAGCCAGCTGGTATTATTTGTGGGATGTTCCCTTCTCATGGGGACAGATGCTCGGCGATATGGGATTCAAAACCCGTGGCTGGGGAAATGTGTCGGTTGAAAACAACCATGTGGATGCCTACGTATTTGATCTTTTGTCCGTCTTTGAATGGCTTTCGAAGACGACCGACGAACCCCGTTTTGCTATGCTATCGACAGTTATCCGCACCTCTATGCATGAACAACTCTTGCCTTATCCCGATAATATGCATGGGGTAGGCAAGGTGGGCTATCATCCGGAAGTGATACAACACACGAACTGGGATTATGGTAAGAACGGTAAAGGATATTACAATGACATCTTCGCGCCGGGATGGGTCACTACTTCCTTGTGGCAGATATTGATGCCGGATCGTGCCGCAGGCTTCTTTCAGAAAAAGTAACTGAGAAAGGAAAAAGAAACAAGGTGTGCCGTTCACTAGGAAGGCACACCTTGTTTCTTTTAATACGGTGAGTCCGAAGAGAAATCAATAGTCACACTTTCGTCTATTTTGGGAATTAACAGACCGTAGGCAATAACATCGATTACACCAATAGGATTAGGATAATATACACGTTTGAATTTATATTTCGTATCAGATATCTTTTCCAGATAGAAATCTTTCAAAACTACTGATTCAACAAATAGCACTAATGAGTATTTGGTGAAATCAACTTTTGAATCAGGTACTTTGCCCAACAGCGTTTCATATTCTTGCTGCGTACGGATTACACCTTTGAATTTGCGAACCGTTACTTTTGAATCTAGTCCAAAATCATCCATAACGATGTATTTCCGGGAAGGAATTATGTTGCTGGTTGAATCCACACCATTGACCAAGGAAGCGGAAAGAATCCCGTTATCATCTACCTTCAGCGAATATTTGTTCCCGTTTGGAGAGATAAGCATCACGTTTCCCGACATCATGGAGTAGGGTACTGAAACCACTTGTTGAGCAGGAAACTCAATCACTTCTAACTTGTCGAAAATACTTGCCTTTATTTGTATCCAAAGAGTTCCTGTTACAGAAGAAAGAACCTTACTTAGCGGGTCGCTTAAGGATACTATCTCCTTTTGAGGAATCGAAATATGAATCATACCCATACTATCACAATGGGTAGTTATTGACGTTTTATATATCGGCGTCACATTATCTTCCAATAAAAGGATATCAAGATAAACTTCCTTATTTTGAAAGAAATCTCCTTTCGCATCTCTCAGCACCGCCTGAAAGTTAAAGGCGGAAGGTACCTGTGCACATAAAGCCACTGTTGCAAGCAAGGCTATCAGTAACAATGTTGTCTTTTTCATCATTTTTCAATTTTTATTAGTTTAATCGTTTCCATTCTTTGACCACCATTTGAGAGGATCAGGTAATACATTCCCGGAGAGAGGGTGCTTAGATTCAAAGACTGATCTATTGCTGCCACCTGTTTACGGATAATACGACCTTGACCGTCATATATTACAAGCATGGTTCCTTTCTTCGGTTCTTGACCAAGAGTGATCTGTACTTGCTTCACAACCGGATTGGGAGTGACTGATACCAAACTTTTCTTCTCCTGAACGACGGAAGAAATAACATCTTTCTTGACTGCCAGTGGCTGTTGAAATCCAATCACCATACTGCTTCCCGTTGCACTCTTTGCCGTACCGATACAGGTTTCACCCAATGTCCAGCTCATGCTCACTCCCGAAGAGGAGGATGCAGAGCCTCCGGCCGATGCAATCACTTTTTGCGCGGATACTCCTGTCGCACAAAACCAAAGGATAAAGAATCCCATCATTAAGTTTTTCATACGCATTTTGTTTTTAAACTCAGTTTCTAATTCAACACACTACAACACTAAATTCACTTTGCAAATGTAATAACATTTTTTTTTTGTATAAAATCGTGGTGGACATTTTAGCTTTTCGAAAATTTAATAAAGAGCTGATTTTTATTGCTTTATCCTCTTTTCAAGAACGTCCTTAGTGGACATTTTATTTTGACATTAAAAAAATGCCTTCAAAACCGCTCTTTTTTGCTGTTTGAAGGTCAAATAATCAAGCGATTTACGTGTGGCTTTTGAGAGCGATTGGAAGAGGTGAGAGATCTCAAACGATGATTGGAAAAGAGGCTCAAAAGGATCACTCTTTCCGGATCAATCGTTGGATCAGTGGGATGCGATGGGGTGTGGCAGAGAGGATGAATTGAACAAGCGGTTTACTTCAATGTTATCTTGACCGGGTTGCTCTTTTTATCTACCTCCGACTGGATGTAGCGGATAAAATAAGCTCTGTCGGCAAAGCGGCTATCTTCCTGTTCCCATGCCGCATAGACATCAAAGCAGATCGTGTTGTGGAATGGAACGAGCTTGGCACACCATGTGGACAAAATACCTGTTCCTGAGTCCGGTGTGTCGAAGGCAGTCACAAAGTTTGAAGATGGAATAACCAGTGCCATTCCCATCTGTTTGAGCGGAGCAATCGTTTGTTTGTCGTGCGTGAGCATCGAATGGTAAGATTTGTTGTCCGTATGAACGAGAGGCATTTTGTTTTGCAGTCGCACGATGCCTGTGATGAGTTGAAAGCCCGCTGGAAGCGGATCCACGTTTATGATGTTCTCATAGTTGTGTTTGCCTGCCCGGATCGTAATTCGCTGCGAGAGGTTGATCTTCCGATTGTTGATATTCCATCCGATATGATCCAGTTGAAAGACAGAGCGGACCGGCCCCTCTGTGATCAAACGATATTTTGTCGAATCCACATTGTCTTCAATCCCTTTTTTTACATTGCCCAGCTGGATGGTCGTATCCGGAGAGGTGATGGCCAGACCGCCCAACCCGAAAGAGGAACCGACGTTTAGGATGTCTCTTCCCCAGGGGGCTTCTACCTGATAGGTATTGGCAGGAGCTCCGTTCTTTCCGATCCCCACAGTGTCGAGAGCCATCGTGGAGATACATTTGCCAAACACGTCGCGGTTGTTTCGTCCGTCAAAATAGTGACGGAAGCCCATCTTGTCGTTCTCCCAAGCGATACCATCCATTTGATAGGGATAGCTTTTAGACCACGAGATATCTGTATTGGTACGATAATCGGAGGTCAGTTCTTCGATGTGACCCGGTGAAGTCATCTTGCCGTAACGTATATTGGTGCGAACAGGAAACACCGGATATTTGTCCGCAGCGATCCATTTTACCGTGAGGTTTACTGACTCACCACTCTTCAAGGTATAGGTAAAGGCCAGTTCGTCCCATCTTTTATCACCATCCATATCATCCAGTTGCGAGGCGATCGTATCCCCGTTTGGAGTGAGGAGGATGGG
>JAQUZH010000204.1 GCA_028691445.1 Bacteroidales bacterium
TCTAACGGAGCTACAACACCACATCCAGGCAAATAATCAATCGTAATCTGATCACCAAAACGTTTCTCTAAAGCAAGCTTCGGTGTAACTATTTCGCTTGGGAATCCATTATAATTTCCCAACTGTGTTTTTCCATTATCAGCATTTGGTCCGATCAAAGCGATACGTTTGATCTTCTTTGGATTCAGAGGAAGGGTGTTTTTCTGATTCTTCAATAGAACGATTGATTTCTGAGCCATCGAACGAGCATGTGCTTTATGAGCATCACACTCCAGTACTTCCTTGCCAATTGAAGCATAAGGTACACGGTCTGCTGGATCAAACATACCTAGTTTGAATCGAATCTCAAACAGACGCTTTAAGGAAACATTAATATCGCGTTCCGTGATCTGTCCGCGTCGTACACTTTGAGCCAACAATTGGTATAAGTCACCACATTCCAGGTCTGTGCCAGACAATACCGCATCGGTCACTGCATCCAGATTACTGCTATGGGTCTTATGATATTTCATAAAGTCAGCCACTGCCCAGCAATCAGAGGTAACATATCCGTCAAACTTCCACTGATTACGCAAGATGTCAGACAAGAGTTTGTTGTTGCCACAGCAAGGTTCGCCGTCCATACGGTTGTACGCACACATCACTCCGTGTACTTTTGCTTTAGTCACCAACGCACGGAAAGCAGGCAGATAAGTGTCCCATAAATCATAGGCAGAGACGCGTGCATCATATGAGTGACGCGATGTCTCCGGACCACTGTGTACTGCATAATGTTTTGCACAGGCAACTGCCTTCAGATAGCGCGGATCATTTCCTTCCAGCCCTCTAACAATGGCACATCCCAACACAGAAGTAAGATAAGGATCTTCTCCATATGTCTCCTGTCCACGACCCCAGCGTGGATCACGGAAAATATTTATATTCGGAGTCCAATATGTCAATCCACGGTATATTTCTCCTGTTTTGTTGTTTTTCAAGTCTTCATTAAATAAAGCGCGGCCTTCTGTCGCAGAAATATCACCCATCCGCTGTATTGCCTCTGCATCAAAGGTTGCCGCCATTGCGATAGCCTGTGGAAACACAGTCGTTTTTTCTTTCGTTCTTGCTACTCCATGCAAAGTTTCATTCCACCAGTTATAAGCAGGAACGCCCAAACGCTCTATGGCAGGTGCCGCATGTTTCATCTGTTCCACTTTTTCTTCAAGCGTCATTCGTCCGATTAAGTCATTGACACGCACCTCTAAAGGAAGGTCTGGATTTCGGAAAGGGAAGTTTTGCTGAGCTTGGAGCAACTGTGCTGTCCCAAAAAGCAATGCTACGGTAATCCCGTTTAATCTGCGATAATTCATTTTCTAAAGATATTAATATGTATTCTTATTTTGTTTGTATCGTATCAAGCACTTCATGCTAAACCAAATTCATCCACTTGATCTTTAGTCATTGTTGACTTTAGATAAAAGGATACAAGCTCCTCCACCAGGAGCCAGTTTGACACGGATACTGTTTTTCTTTGCTACGATCTGCTTTGACGATTTATAACTTTCCCGATGTGTACGATAATCAGAATCATCACCATCCTCAATGATGAGAGCCTCAAACTTACCGCCGCCAAGGAAGGAAAGAGGAATCTCCAGCTCACGAGAAGTTTCATTGGTTGCAGCTCCAATAAGCCACTTGCCGTCAGCAGCTTGACGTGCCATGACAATATATTTTCCAATTTCACCACTTAATGTAATACTCTCTTTCCAAGGCATTATTTCGGAAGCTAAGAATTGAAGCAATTCCGGATGTTTACGATAATTTTCAGGGATATCCGGTATTACTGTTGCTCCGGAAAACACAATTAATGTACGTGCTATTTCGGCTGTCAATGTTGAGGGAACAGGAGAAGATTCATCCACACGACCGGCTTGTGTCAGATCAGCCAATCCATTATTCATATCCAGTGGTCCTGATAACATATTGACAAAGACGCTAGTTGTAAATGTACTAGGCATAAAAACATGATGTCCGTCAAGTTGTGCCTGACAGTACTCTCTAGTAACTGCATTGGGCCATGTTCTCATCTGACCGTATGGATGTACCGGGCCATCATGAAAGTTGCACAGTAAGTGATTCTTTGCACACAATCGTGTTATCAATTGAGTACGTTCGTTCTTTTCAACAGGATTTCCTTGCATAAAGCCATACTTAACACCGGCAGCACCCCAATTGCCATATTGTTCCAATGTCTTTTCCAGCGGGAAATTACGTCCTCCAACATCGTTAAGATAAAGCCAAATACCTACCCCTTTATCTTTTCCGTATGTAATGATTTGGTGAACCTGATCCACTTTTCCACCTTTTACTGGATCTGAGTTTTGACCAAACTCCGGTCCGTACCAATCGGCATCAAGAACAAGATGTTTTATATTGTTTTCAGAAGCAAAATCAACCATTCGTTTCCATGATTCCAATGACATGGTATATTTGAAATCGCCGACTACTGCACCGTTAATTCGCCAGTCCCACACGGTAACTCCCGGTTTTACCCAAGAGAAGTCCATTCCATTTTCAGGATCAGGATTCAACAATTCGATAAGATGAGAATCAACCATATCACCAGGTTTTCTTCCAAAAAACACAACGCGCCATGCATCATTAGGCTTTGATGCCACGCTAAACAATGTTTCATTCAGTTTCGATTGTAACACTAAAGGTTCGCCACTGTTTAGACAAGCCTCATGAATGGCCATATAGCTATTTTCATTTGCTTTGATTGTCATAACCGGAAATCTTCGTCCTTCAACTTTAGTTAGCTTATCAGGTCCGAGGTTAGCTCTTTCCCCATTGTAAAACCAAGACGTATAGTCATCGGCAAAATTAAATTGGGTAAGCTCTGAGGTAGGATTTCCTGATTTAACTTTGTAACGAAAAGCAACGCCATCATTGTAGGCACGCGCAATAAGATCATACGATGTCAGATCTATTGTAAGTTCGTTATAACGATCGGAAACTTTGGATCTTTTTCCCCAAACAGGATACCAAACATCATCTACTGATTTCTTTCTCGACTCTACAAATTGGACAGGGCCAACGCCTTCCAGTCCGAATTCCGATTTCCCAATCAACTCTTTTTTATCAGCACTAAACGTATAGAAGAGAGTTCCTTCCGTAGTTACGGAAAACTCCATCCGCAATTTTTTATCAGGGGAGTTTAGTCTTAAAGAGAGTTGATCTCCATTATTCTTCATCAACAGACTTGCGTTGGTTAAAACGCAGCAAAGTAAAAATACGGATAAGATGTACAGTTTTCTTGTCATTTTTATTTGTTTTAAACGGTAATTGAATTCGTATACTAACTAAGAATTTTTTATCATTCATGCTATAAAAAGAGCTATTCGAAGAGATTGTTTTTCATATGAATTTGTTCTTTGAACAGCATAAAAAAGTGTTCCTCACTTACATTCTTTAAATTGAAGAATCTATTATTTCAGCAAATGTATCCAATAATATTTAATATAAAAACAGATCGATCTGTATTTTAAGAAAAGTCTTTTGAAAGGTTTTGAGCGCTCTTTGTGATGCAAGTACAATAAGTAAACGACTGGCAAAGCGTTATATCTTAATCATATTGATTATTCACTCAAAGAGGAGAGTCCAAAAGTTTGTATTACATTGACAATAACTCATCTGAATAGCAAAAGAGTATATCAGCTGAGTTTGTTTGATATTATAAGACTCTTTCCTGCTCTATAACAGAAAAGAGTAAGGTCGTATCTCTGTGTCTGATAGATTGTGAACTCTGAATCTATCTGTCTTTCCCTGAAAAAAGTTGACTCATAAAACAAGAGTCAAATATGGAAACGAAGAGAATGGGATGGAAAGAAAAACACCATCTCTATTATGACAGGGTGATTGATCTCCATTTCAATCATGGTTTGGGATATGATAAAATATCTCAACTTGTTCCAGTATCAAAGTCAAGCATTCGTGTTTGGATTATTACCTTTGTACCGGAGAAAGAGAAAGCATATTCAACGATTATGAAGGAAAAAACGCCACGTCCAGCTAATCAGAGCTCACCTGAAGCCAGCGATGCTCAATCGCTTCAGGAAAAGATTGCCAGTTTAGAACAGCAGCTTAAAA
>JAQUZH010000027.1 GCA_028691445.1 Bacteroidales bacterium
CTCAAACAGAAAGAGAGTGAACAAACATGGTTTCAGAAGCAGAATGGAAAGTGCTAATGGACGCAGAGTATTGGCATCACGCCGTGCAAAAGGCAGAAAGAGATTAACTGTATCAGACAGCATGTCAGGTAAAGCGTAAAAAATCGCCGGTGTTATCACAAAAAAAGTAAAGGTTGAAAACAAGGCCTTTACTTTTTTTGTTTTTAGCGCCTTCATTCCTTGTTTTTAATTAGATTTGCAACTAAATAATGCAATGATCGGATAAGATGAACGTCAATAACCTTTTCCTGTTTTTAAGAAGCAAACTGTTTTGGTGGAATATCCTGGCCATTTTTGCCATGGGTATTCTTATCATAATAGGTACTTTACTCTTTCTGAATAGTTATACAGATCATGGAGAATCCGAGATTGTGCCCGACGTCAAAGGATTAACAATAGAAGAGGGCATCCCTCTATTGGAAAACAAAGGACTTAGGTATGAGATCGTTGACTCTATTTATCAGGAAGAAGCGATACCAGGAGTCATATTGGGCCAACTTCCCAAACCGGCATCACGAGTAAAAAGAAATCGAATCGTTTTTATCACTGTGAATGCAAGTTCGCCATTGACACTAGCCATGCCCGACGTACGGGACATGTCGCAGCGTCAGGCAATTGCCATTCTGAAAGGATCCGGATTTAAGATCGGAAATATCCGTTATGTTCCTTCTGAGTTTTCCAATCTTATTATTGAAATGAGTTATTCAGGAAGAAACCTTCTTCCCGGACAAAAACTACCCATCGGTTGCGTCATTGATCTTGTAGTCGGTCAGGGATATTCCAGCGAAATGATTGCAACCCCCGATTTGACAAGCCTATCGCAAGAGGAAGCCACAACTCGTGCGCATGAAGAATCATTCACTATTGGTGGTATTTTCTATGACGAACAACCAACAAGCGAGGAAGACAAAAACAGTTATATGGTCTATAAGCAAAACCCTCAAGGAAAAGAATTAGCTCCCAAAGGGAAAGGAATTGATATCTACCTGACGAAAGACAAGAATCTGATTAAAAAAGAGAGCGAGAAAAGGGAAAACGGGGGTACTCCTGTCAAGATTGAAAGCGATGATGAATCATGGTTCTAACAGGCAAGGCAATGGACATAAATGACTGTATCGAGGAAGAAGACGATGATGTGGCGGAATACGCTCCACAAGAAGAGCTTTCTTCTAACGGTTTATACGAGCACTATCGGTTTGTCGTAGACAAAGGTCAGTCTTTACTCCGAATCGACAAATACCTCACAAACCTGATTGAGCACACTTCAAGGAACAGGATACAATCAGCGGCTGAAGCAGGATACATTTTTGTCAATGGAAAATCGGTAAAGGTAAATTACAAGGTTAAGCCGAAAGATCTGATTACAATCATGATGGCCTATCCTCGAAGAGAGACCGAAATCTTTCCGGAGGATATCCCTCTCACTATTGCATACGAGGATCCGTATTTACTGGTAGTCAACAAACCTCCCGGACTCGTTGTACATCCCGGAGTCGGCAACTTTACCGGTACGCTGTTAAATGCGTTGGCTTTTCACTTGAAAGATGATCCAGAGTTTGACAGCAATGATCCAAGAGTAGGTTTAGTTCATCGCATTGACAAAGACACTTCCGGTCTATTACTGATAGCAAAACGACCAGAGGCAAAAACTCATTTGGGAAGACAGTTCTTCAACAAAACAACAAAACGCCTCTATGTTGCGTTAGTATGGGGGAATGTGGAAGAAGACGAAGGCACTGTCAATTGTAATATCGGCCGAAATCCAAAAAACAGATTGCAAATGACAGCGTTTCCCGACAATGATCAGGGAAAAACAGCCGTTACACATTATAAAGTACTGGAGCGATTCGGATACGTAACTCTGATTGAGTGCCGACTGGAAACAGGAAGAACACATCAGATACGCGTGCACATGAAATATATTGGTCACACGTTGTTTAATGACGAACGGTACGGAGGCAATGAAATTCTGAAAGGAACAACTTTTGCCAAATACAAACAATTTGTCAAGAACTGCTTCGATCTTTGTCCGCGACAAGCATTACATGCAAAAACATTAGGGTTTGTGCATCCAAATACAGCAAAAGATATGTACTTTAGCACAGAATTACCTGATGACATGTTGCTTCTTATTGACAAATGGAGAAGTTATATTCAAAATAGGATCATAGAATAATAGAATGATGAAAAAGAACATAGCAATAGTTGCAGGTGGAGATTCTTCTGAAATGGAAGTTTCCCTCAAAAGTGCAAAAGGTTTATTTTCCTTTATCGATGGAGAAAAATATAACAAGTATATTGTTACTATCGAACGAAAACAATGGCAGATAGAACTTGTGCCGGGTTTTCGTGTGCAAATCGATAAAAGCGACTTCAGCTTTATGCATGGAGGTAAGAAAGCATTCTTTGACTTTGCCTATATCACAATTCACGGCACCCCCGGTGAAGATGGAAAGCTTGAAGGATATTTTGATTTGTTGGGAATCCCCTACTCTACCTGCAATGTCCTTACTTCTGCTCTTACTTTCAATAAGTTTGTTTGCAATCATTATCTTTCCGCCTTTAAGGAGCAACTACCGGACCTCCATATTGCCCGCTCTATCCTTCTAAGAAAGGGCCAAAAAATAGCTAACGGCGAAATTATCAGAAAAGTGGGACTCCCCTGCTTTGTCAAACCCAATGCGGGAGGTTCAAGCTTTGGCGTTTCCAAAGTAAGGAATGAGCTAAACTTTCAAGATGCCATTAATAAAGCGTTCAATGAGAGCGACGAGGTTGTTATAGAAGAATACATACAGGGAACAGAAGTGACCTGCGGTTGTTATAAAACGGCGAAAAAACAGGTCGTATTTCCGATCACAGAAGTCGTAACTTCCAATGAATTCTTTGACTATAATGCAAAATACAATGGAGAAGTTCAGGAAATTACACCAGCGAGAATCTCAGACGGGATGGCTCGAAGAGTGAGTTCGCTGACCTCGGAGATATATAGTTTATTAGGATGTAGAGGTATCATCCGCATCGATTACATCCTTTCAGGGGAAACAATTTTCTTATTGGAAATAAACACCACCCCAGGGATGACCGAAACAAGTTTTATACCCCAACAGATCCGTGCGGCAAACCTGAACATCAGCGATGTAATGGATGATATTATTCAGGATAATTTTTAAGATACAATAAAACAGATATAACTATGGATTTAAATAAGTTTGAAGACATTCGTCCGTACAATGATGAAGAGGTTCCCGGAGTCATCCAGAAGCTACTGAATGAACCTATATTCAGGGGTGTTCTTTCATCTGTATTTCCAGATCTTCCTGCCGCGGTATTGGAAAGTCTCTTACAGGAGATTAAATCAAAAGATGAGTTTCAGACAAAAGTGTCCTATGAAGTTCTTCGTGGTATCGCCAAGCGTACGACAGTCAATCTGGATTGTTCCGGATTGGATCACCTTTCAAAAGAGAAAAGCTATACATTCATTTCCAACCATAGAGATATTGTGCTTGATGCAGCCTGGCTGAATGTATTGCTGTTTGCCAACAACTTTCCGACAACGGAGGTTGCGATAGGTGACAACTTATTTGTTTTAGACTGGATCAGAGAAATCACTCGCCTCAACAAAAGTTTCATTGTCAAAAGAGGACTGGCAGGAAGACAAATGCTTGAATCTTCCGCGATCTTGTCGAGTTATATGCATTATGCAATCACCCAAAAAAACACCTCAATCTGGATCGCTCAACGCGAAGGAAGATCGAAAGATTCAGATGACCACACACAGGAAAGTTTGCTAAAGATGCTTATCATGGGAGGAAATGGCACGATCATTGAGAGTTTGAAGGAGCTGAACATAGTACCCCTCGCATTATCGTACGAATACGACCCGTGTGATTATCTGAAAGCAAAAGAATTCCAATTGAAACGGGATAACGAGGATTTCAAGAAATCTCAAAAAGAGGATTACCTGAGTATGAAAACAGGAATCATGGGATTTAAAGGTCGTGTCCATTTTCGGGCTGCGCATTCTATTAATAGCTTTTTGGACTCTTTGGACGAAGAGATGTCAAAAGCAGAAAAGATTACAGCCATTGCAGAATACATTGATAAACAAATTCATCACAATTATCATATTTATCCTTGCAACTATATAGCTTATGACTTGCTTTATGGCATGAAGCGATTCGATACCTTTTACTCAGAGAAAGAGGAAACATGCTTCAAGAATTACATTTCCGAACAGCTTGGTAAAATTGACATTGAGAATAAAGATATCGTATTCCTTCGGAAGAAGATGTTGGAGATGTATTCTAATCCTCTAAAGAACAAACTGCTTGCGGATAATATAAACCTTTGAAAAACCATATAATGTGAGAGCGAATGGTATCCTGTCGGCTGGAGTAGTCCTAATGACACTGCTCTTCACTTCCTGCACAGACGCAGAGGAAGATCCGATTGATATATCCAAACAGTATTACACAGATATGGTCACCGTAGGAAAGAACAAGCAGAACATTCTATCTTTCACTCATGATAACGGAGAGAAGTATGTAGCTTCTTTGCTTGACAGCGGTTGGGCAACCTTCTGGGGGAGTCGTGTGCTTCTTACCTATTCCTTTAAAGACCCCAAGGTGATGGACAAGGAGGGGTATTATCACATTATTCCTAAAGGATATAAAAGAGTGTATACCAGTTTCCCTACCCTCTCTTCGAGTCTGGATTCGATGAAACTTCCTGCGTTAGATCCGGTAAAAGTGGAAAGTATCTGGACGGGGAACAGGTTTTTAAATATGGCGATTACGTATGATTCCTACGTCATACCTCATCTCGTATTATTAATCGAAAAGTCGTGCGATACACTCTCGGCAAACCATTCCATCACTTTTGATTTCTTCCACAGCAGATCATTTGACACCGCAGGCATGTTTACACGAAACTATCTGTCGTTCGATCTGAGCCGATACCGTACGAAAAAGAATGCACCGTTAGCAGTGCACGTGAACGTGCTGACTGAAGATTCGGTATGGACGAGCTACGAACGGCAAATCACATGGTCAGAATGAAGTGGGGACTACTTTTCCTGTGGATTGGAATCTTCGGATGCGAGTCTGTGGCTCTACATGCAGCAGAGATTCCGAAGAGGGAGATGCGTGCCGTATGGCTTACCACCAATTATGCCTTGGACTGGCCCAAATCAAAAGCAAACAGTGCAGCCGGACGTTTGAAGCAACAGCGAGAGATGATTCGGATATTGGACCACTTGGCAGCCGCCCATTTCAATGTGGTGCTTTTTCAAACCCGTCTCAGAGGGGATGTGTTATACCCTTCAGCTATCGAACCCTGGAGTAGCGTCCTTACAGGTAGTGTCTCCTCTCCCGGATATGATCCTTTGGATTTTATGATAAAGGAGTGCCATAAGCGTGGCATGGAATGTCACGCTTGGATGGTTTCCATCCCACTGGGTACTACCAGTCACGTAAGAGCTCTTGGCAAACGATCGATAGCCAATAGCAGACCGGATATGTGCAAACAGTTATTCGGCGAGTATTATCTTGATCCGGGCCATCCGGAGACAGCGCCCTATATCCTCTCACTGGTAAAGGAAGTCGTTTCGAAGTATGATATTGACGGCATTCATTTAGACTATATCCGTTACCCGGACAAAGCGGACAATTTCCCCGATAAAAACACTTACAAGAAATCGGGCAGCGAACTTCCCTTGAAAGAATGGAGAAGGGAGAATATCAACCGGATTGTATACGACATTTACGATTGGGTAAAAAAGACAAATCCCCGGGTGAAAATCAGTAGCGCAACTTTGGGCCGGTATATCAGTCTCAATGAGGCTCCAACTCCGGGATGGACATCGTTTGAAACGGTATATCAAGACCCCAAAGAGTGGATGAAACAAGGGAAGCACGACTTTATCGTTCCAATGATGTATGCCAAAGACAACTATTTCTATCCCTACATATACAATTGGCAGTCCGTATCCAACGGACGACCAGTCATACCGGGTCTGGCAGTGTATCAAATGGAAAGGAGAGAGAAAGACTGGCCCTTGCGCGATATTACAAACCAAATAGAGTTTACTCGTATCACCTCCATCGGTGGACAAGGATACTATCGGGCAGGCAATCTTCTTCAAAATGAGAAAGGGATATGGAATTATCTCATTGATCAGGCATACACATCTCCCGCTCTGCTTCCTTTGATGAATTGGAATGACTCGATCATCCCAATCGCACCGTCAGACTTGCAGATCACGGAAGATAACAATGAGTGGATTTTCACCTGGAATCGAGCATCTGAAGAGGAGGAATCATCCTTCGCCACCTATACACTCTATGGTTTGCCCAATGCCGACATCCGTTGTTTGTCTGCTAATCAGATCCTACGTACAGGTATTCGGGACAACCAGATTCGAATAGCAAAAGAGCTTATCTCCTCGGAAACAACCTATTTCTGTGTTACTTCCTGTGATCCATCGTATAACGAAAGTGTACCATCTGAACCCACTTCTCCCTACTTCTCCAAAGAGTCCAGTAATCAGGGAATCTCATTTCAGCGGATCTCTCCAAAAGGTGACTACAAGATCGAAATAGAAGATCTGTATGCTCACGTAGTTATAAAAAACAATTTAAATCAGACGCTATTTAAACATCGTTATTCAGAGGCATTGCCGTTGGGATTTCTTCCTTCAGGCTCTTACAGAGTTATTCTTATGTACGAAGATGGAAAAACAAAGAACTTTGTATGGAACAAGCTCTGAAATATAGACAATATTTTGCTATCTCTACTTTGCATTTTCTAATATAAATGTATATCTTTGCCAGTCATTAGATAAAAAAGTATGGATTCATTCTTCAAGACGCACCAATATTTAGTCAAACATGTTTCCTCTCCAGTGCGAAGGGGTCTCATGGATGAAATAGATTGGAATGACCGTTTGATTGGAATAAAAGGGACCAGAGGTGTAGGAAAAACCACATTTCTTCTCTCCTATGCGAAAGAATATTTTGGCGAAGATCGTTCGTGTCTCTATATCAACCTGAACAATTTCTATTTCACGGATCACACATTGGTCGAATTTGCCGAAAAATTCAGAAAGCAAGGAGGAAAGGTCTTACTCATTGATCAAATATTTAAGCATCCCAATTGGTCGCGCGAACTTCGGTATGTTTATGATCATTTCGAGGATCTCAAGGTGGTATTCACCGGTTCGTCCGTCATGCGGTTGAAAGAAGAGAACCCCGATCTTTCCGGCATTGTCACCTCGTACTTTCTTCGGGGATTCTCATTCAGGGAATACCTGAACCTAAAAACAGGCAGCAACCTTCCAGCCTATACTTACGAAGAAATCGTATCCAATCACGCCGAAATAGTCCAAACCATCCGGGCATCAGTCACTCCAGAATCACATTTCCAGTCATATCTTCATCATGGTTTCTATCCGTTTTTTCTGGAGAAGAGAAACTATTCCGAAAACCTGCTTAAGACTGTCAATATGATGATTGAGGTCGATATCCTGTTCATCAAACAGATAGAGCTTAAGTATCTGCACAAGATTAAGCTGTTACTCAATCTTCTGGCTAAAAATGCTCCCGGATCACCCAATGTCAGTCAGCTAAGCAATGACATCATGACTTCAAGAGCGACAGTCATGAACTATATAAAGTATTTAAAAGACGCCCGGGTCATCAACCTGATTTACAAACAGGGTGAAGACTTTCCGAAGAAACCGACAAAGGTATATCTTCACAACACGAATCTGATTTATGCCATCAAATCGGGAGAATCAGACAGGTTGGCTTTACTGGAGACCTTCTTCATCAATGCTGTATTTAAGGGACATACGATCAATCAGGGAGAGAAGAACAGCACATTCCTTATTGATGATAGATGGAATTTCCGGATTGAAAAAAGAAACGGCAGTTCGGAAGCGGGCTCAGAGAGTTGTTTTGTTTCTGATGATTCATCAGAAACAGGTCCGATCCCGATTTGGCTTTTTGGTTTTGTGTACTAGTGACACAATGGCGTCAAAACAGAATGGAGCATCAACAAGAGTCAAAAAGAGAGGTTTGATCTTCATCTTTCCAGATCCTTTTTAAAAAATAGAATATTTACCTTTATACAAATCGAATTATGACTAAACAAAAGAAATTTATCACATGTGATGGAAATCAGGCTGCAGCGCATATCTCGTATATGTTTAGCGAAGTCGCGGCTATCTATCCGATTACACCATCTTCAACAATGGCGGAATATGTTGATGAATGGGCTGCTGCTGGACGCAAAAACATTTTCGGCGAAACAGTCTTGGTACAGGAAATGCAGTCTGAAGGTGGTGCTGCCGGTGCAGTACACGGTTCCTTGCAGGCAGGAGCTTTAACTACGACCTATACCGCTTCACAAGGTCTGTTATTGATGATCCCGAATATGTACAAAATCGCAGGAGAATTACTTCCTTGCGTATTCCATGTTTCTGCTCGAACCCTTGCTTCTCATGCTCTCTGTATCTTTGGAGATCATCAGGACGTAATGGCTTGTCGTCAAACCGGTTTTGCTATGCTGGCTGAAGGTTCGGTACAGGAAGTAATGGATCTTTCAGGTGTTGCTCACCTTGCTACAATTAAATCACGGGTACCTTTTGTCAACTTCTTTGATGGCTTCCGTACCTCTCACGAGATTCAGAAGATAGAGATGTTGGAAAATGAGGATTTGGCTCCGCTCATGGATCAAAAAGCATTGGCTGAGTTCCGTTCACGTGCCATGACACCCGAAAACCCGGTAGCTCGTGGTATGGCTGAAAATCCGGATCATTTCTTCCAACACAGAGAGTCGTCAAACTCGTATTACACAGCTGTTCCTGCTGTTGTTGAAGAGTACATGAATGAAATCTACAAGATCACCGGACGTAAATATAACTTGTTTGACTACTATGGAGCAGAAGATGCTGATCGTGTCATCATTGCGATGGGTTCAATCACAGAAGCTATCCGTGAAGTCATCGACCACTTGACTGCCAAAGGGGAGAAAGTAGGATTAGTAGCGGTTCACCTCTATCGTCCGTTCTCTGCCAAACACTTCCTGGCTGCAGTGCCTAAGAGTGCAAAAAGAGTCTGTGTACTTGACCGTACCAAAGAACCGGGAGCTACCGGCGAACCACTCTATCTGGATGTAAAAGATTGCTTCTACACCATGGGAGCCGATGCTCCACTGGTCGTTGGAGGTCGTTATGGTTTGGGTTCGAAAGACACCACTCCTGCTCAGGTATTGGCTGCGTATGAGAATCTTTCTTTACCAGAACCAAGAAACCAATTTACGATCGGTATCGTTGATGATGTAACCTTTACTTCTCTGCCTCAAGAGGAAGAGATCTCTGTAGGTGGAAAAGGTGTATTTGAAGCTAAGTTTTACGGACTGGGTGCTGACGGTACAGTAGGTGCTAACAAGAACTCAATCAAGATCATTGGCGACAACACGAATAAGTATTGCCAGGCATACTTTGCGTACGACTCCAAGAAGTCGGGCGGTTTCACCTGTTCACACCTTCGTTTTGGCGACGAACCGATACGTTCTACTTATTATGTAAATACCCCCAACTTTGTAGCTTGCCACGTTCAGGCTTATTTGAATCTGTATGACGTGACCCGCGGTTTGCAAAACAACGGTACGTTCCTCCTCAACACCATTTGGGAAGGCGACGAACTGGGTAGAAACTTGCCTAACAGAGTAAAACGCTACCTGGCTAAGAAGAATATCACACTCTATTATATCAATGCCACTCAGATTGCTGAAGAGATTGGTTTGGGCAATCGTACCAACACCATTCTGCAGTCTGCCTTCTTCCGTATCTCCAATGTAATTCCTGTGGATCTGGCCATTGCTCAGATGAAGAAATTTATTGTGAAATCGTATGGCAATAAGGGCGAAGATGTAATCAATAAGAACTATGCTGCGGTAGATCGCGGTGGTGAATACAAACAGTTGGCGATTGATCCGGCTTGGGCAAATCTTCCTACTGATGAACCAGAGATCAATAATGATCCTGCATTTATCAACGAAGTGGTTCGTCCGATTAATGCACAGGACGGTGACTTACTGAAAGTATCTGCTTTCAAAGGTCGCGAAGACGGAACCTGGCTTCAGGGAACCTCTACCTACGAGAAACGTGGTGTTGCTTCACAGGTGCCTGTTTGGAATCCGGAAAATTGTATTCAGTGTAACAAATGTGCGTATGTATGTCCTCACGCTACAATCCGTCCGTTCGTACTGGATGCTGAAGAGCTGAAAGGTGCCAACTTTGCTACCCTCGAGATGAAAGCTCCTGCCTCTATGAAAGGCATGAACTTCCGTATTCAGGTAGACGTACTGGACTGTCTGGCTTGCGGTAACTGTGCCGATGTATGTCCGGGCAACAAGGGTGGAAAAGCATTGGAAATGAAACCTCTCGAGACACAGCTGTTTGAGGCTGCAAACTGGGAATATGTTTCTAAGAATGTGAAATCGAAACAACATCTGGTGGATATCAAATCAAACGTGAAGAACTCACAGTTTGCAACACCGCTGTTTGAGTTCTCCGGTGCTTGCTCCGGTTGTGGTGAGACTCCGTACGTCAAACTGATCACGCAGTTGTTTGGTGACCGTGAAATGGTGGCTAATGCGACCGGTTGCTCTTCAATTTATTCCGGTTCGGTGCCTTCTACTCCTTATACAACAAACGAAAACGGACAGGGTCCGGCTTGGGCAAACTCATTGTTCGAAGACTTCTGCGAGTTTGGTATGGGTATGGTACTGGCTAACGAGAAGATGAAAGAACGTCTGGTTAAAAAGATGACCGAAGCTCAGGCATGTGCAGGCTGCACCGAAGAGGCAAAAGCAATCTTCAACCAATGGATAGAAAGCAAAGAAGACACAGACAAGAGCAAAGAACTCGCTCCAAAAGTCATTGCTGCTGCCAAGAGCTGCGACTGTGACCTCTGCAAAGAGATCGTTGAACTGGGACACTACCTGGTGAAACGCAGCCAGTGGATTATCGGTGGCGACGGCGCTTCTTATGACATCGGTTACGGCGGTTTGGATCACGTGGTCGCTTCCGGCAAGAATGTAAACATCCTTGTACTTGACACCGAAGTATACTCCAACACCGGAGGTCAGTCTTCGAAATCTACCCCAGTGGGAGCCATTGCTAAGTTTGCTGCTGCCGGTAAACGTGTACGTAAGAAAGACCTTGGTTTGATGGTATCTACGTATGGCTATGTATACTGCGCACAGATCGCAATGGGTGCAGATCAGGCACAAACATTGAAAGCTCTTCGTGAAGCAGAAGCATATGACGGACCATCCATCATCATTGCATATGCACCATGTATCAGTCACGGGTTGAAAGCAGGTATGGGTAAAGCACAAGCAGAAGAAGAAGCAGCAGTAGAATGCGGTTACTGGCATCTGTGGAGATACAACCCAACATTGGAAGCTGAAGGAAAGAATCCATTCATTCTGGACAGCAAAGAGCCAAACTGGGACAACTTCAAAACCTTCCTGAAAGGTGAAGTCCGTTATTCTTCTGTCATGAAACAGTATCCTGCAGAAGCCGACGAACTCTTCCAGGCTGCCTTGGACAATGCCAAATACAGATACAACTCTTACAAACGTCTCCAGAATCAACAATGGAGCGTTGAATAATGATCTGCTGAAAAGCGGATGAAAATAAAGGCGGTAGCTCTCGATTGAGCTACCGCCTTTTGTATATATTCTCTTCATTGACTTACAGGAAAGGTGTAGAAAAACGTTCTATTGCTTGGAAAAAATCTTCCGTATCTTTCTATCGTTTCACACGGATGAAACGATTGAAAGATACGGAAGATTCAGTACAAACTTTTGTATCTTTTGGGAACCCGTTTCTCAGAGTTTGAAAAAATAGCCCAAAGAGAATTTGAACACGAGATGGCGCATCTCTTTATAGCCTATCTGAACCTCTTTGTCCATAGTCTTCCCTGTTGATGAGTTATAATCATACGGATAAGCCACGAGATTATTATTGCCGGTAGTAGGTGTAACACCTATAATATCCGAGAGCCCATAATCAACGCCAAAAGCCAGATTCAATCCTTCATAATTATAGCCAAGTTCCATATTGAGACCATAATTCCAACGATTGAAACCACACTCATCATACAGATCATATTTATCCGTATTACCGGCTTTTTCAAGTTTCAGTTTGCCGCCGACTCCATACGACACATACGGTCCGATGGCAGCATACAGATTCATATCTTCATCAATCCAATGTTTGTAGCCCACCATAAGCGGCACATCGATATAGGAGGGAGAAGAATAAAACTTGCCGGTCACCCACATCTTGTAGCCGTACGCATTCAAGCCATAAAAGACATCATCCACACTTTTGCGTCCGCCTTTATTGATGTAATAAATCTCCGGCATGATAAACCAATTTAAGGAGAGCGGTATCTCAAAGGCCATTCCGAGGTGAATATTCGGACGATAATCAAACCCTTTGGTATAGGTTGAGAGATTAAAGCCGGTTTTCAGTCCCATGCGGAAGGTATTCATTTCAATCTGCGCAACCTTCTTTTCCGCTTTTCGTTTGGCAAGAAACTCTGTAATGGAATAGTTTTCTTGCGCAAAACTGCGTGGCAAGGCAATCATCAACAACAAGAGAACAATTGCCGCTTTTCTAATTCTTTTATTCATCGGTATCAATGGTAATTTATAATCGGGCACAAATTAACTGAATCTTTGGCACTTGCACAAATATCAACTCATTTTGATTGGATAATCGACCAACAATCCTTATATTCGTGCAAATAAAAGAAGCTCAATGAAAGAGATACGTCATAAAAAGGAACATACTTCTACCCGGAAGCGACGAGTGGAAAACAATCAGATTGCTGAACAATATCAGTATTCGGGATTGCACAGTGAGATCACGACTCAGTTTCTTTTGATCTCGTATGACAAGGAGTCGATGACTGAACTGCAATCTGACAGCTATGCCGAGATTCTTCTTGCCATGCAGCCTTCAAAGACCAACTGGCTTATCGTTAAAGGACTGACGAATGCGGAAGCTATCTCTCATATAGGTCAAAACGTCGGTCTCGGCAGACTGGAGATACAGGATATTCTCAATCCCAATCACCCTACCAAAATAGAGTCATCGCCCAATCACATCCTGATCGTGCTCAATGAATGTTATCAGGAAGAAGATGTGATGAAACAGGAGCACTTCACCTTGCTCATGAAACAGGATCTGCTGATTACTTTTCAGGAGACCGAACTTCACCTCTTCAAGAATATCAAAGAGGCGATCAACGAGAACAAAGCGCAAATCAGAGAGAAGAACAGCGATTATCTGCTGAGTGTGCTGCTCAATAATACGATTGGCAACTATATCTCCTTACTGCTTCAACTCGAAGACACGCTCGGCGAACTCGAAGACACGTTATTAGAACAGACGGAGGATAAGAATATCCGTTCGCAGATTCAAAAGAAAAGGAAAGAATACAGATTGATCAAACAGACGCTCGGCATCCTCAACGAAGAGTACAACCAACTGCTTATTCCCGACAATGCCCTGATCGGCACAGCGACAAAGAGTGCGTTTAACGATGTGAAAGACCACTTGAAATATGCCATCCAACTCCTCGAGTCGTGTCGGGAAACCTTATCGTCGTTATCCGACCTTTATGTCTCAAATAATGATCTACGGATGAACAGCATTATGCAACGCCTCACTGTCGTGGCAACAATCTTTATCCCGCTTACCTTTCTGGCCGGTGTCTGGGGGATGAACTTTAAGGATATGCCCGAGTTAAGCTGGAGTTATGGTTATCCGTTGGCTTGGGTCATCATGATTATCACCGGACTCTTACTTTGGCTATTCTTTGCCAGAAGGAAGTGGTTTTGAGCTTTTCCTACGCCGCATGAATAGCCCAATACCTGCGACCAAAACTACTCCTGCGATAAGAGAGAGATAGAGCATTCGGGGGGAAGTCTCTGACTCTTTCCGGGCCAGATAACGGATCGCTTGAAGTAAAAACCGGATGTTATCTTTCGGGTTTCCATTTTGAATCATCGAACCTGAAGCTACCAGGATGATCTTTGCAGAGGTACTTTTCAGTAAGGTTCCTGTAGTAGTTTGCACCCCCTGCGGCACCATTCGGTTGCGAAAGAGCGAAGGAAACACCCCTTCTGCCAACACCGCAACAGGATAATGGAACCCGTCGGGTGTAATCGAAGGTGGATCGGCTGACAACTCGATCATGCCGGGCAATGCGACTGTCTCCCCTTTACCGGACGAATGGAGCAAGGTCGTGACTGTGAGATCTCCTGCTTTCTCCACCATCTCAATCGGCGAGACATACGCTCCTTTTACTTCTCCTACCCCATCGGTTACGGGGTGGTCAACAGCAGGAAAAAGGTGGATTGAATAAGGCCAAAGAAGCCTTGAAGGCACCATTGACTCACCCTCTTCAACAGTTACAGCCATAGAGTCACACCGTTCATCTTTGAGTACCGTTGGAGCAAGACGCATTCCATAGGTAAAAAAGAGATCATTGAGGTTGAGATCCAACGAGATCACCGGCGTCTCTCCTTTGAGATACAACTCCGTCTGCGAGAGGCGACAACCATCAAGCAACCAGAGCATACGACCGCCACGCATCAGATACTGATCCAGTTCATATTTCTCAGCTTCAGAAAAAGCGGTTTGTGGCGAAGCAATGACAACAACATCGTAACCATCCAATTCGCCGACAACACCGGAGAGCATGCCCATATCCACACGGCAATAGGAAGAAAGCGAATCGAGCATCTCACAGACTGACTCTTCCGTCCATTCGTTGTGACCTTGAATAAACGCAACCGAAAGCGTATCCTGCTGCGCATAGGAAGGCGCCACATGCCACAGGAAGGTGAATGAAAGCAAAAAGAAAAGAATAGTTTGACGTACAAGATTACTTTCCTCAAACGGATTCTTCATAGTGAATTATATTTGTTGTACATTTGAACAAGAAAACAAAATTACAATTTTTACGACAGCTTCTACTCATCAGGATCCTATTTCTACAATATGAAAAATAGTATTTACATCGTATGCGGCATATTGCTCTTCATCATCGCCATTGCTTGGGGAGTGAATAAATTCATTGCACTGAATAATGCGGAGAAATACTATAACGTAAACCTGTTTTCGCTCATTCCGTCAGGCAACAATGTCATCTTCTATACCGACGACGTGAACCGTTTCGAAAAGGCGCTCGAGGGAAACAGGTACATGCAGGACCAGATCATGAATCTGTCCGACAGCGAAAGACCGTTTCTGAACAGAGTATCCCGTTTGTTACGCGAAGGGAAAATACCCGCTGAAATGCTTTCAAAAGAGTTGATCATCACCTTCTGCAAGTCTGACCCTGAGAAGCCTCTTTTTCTGATGCGGATGCAGGAAAATCAAATGTCAAAGACCTTAAAGCTGATCAATGAAGTCATCTTTCCGGACTTTACACCGATCAAAGAGAGATACAAAGAAGCAACCTTCTATTTCTATCCGTTAGCTGATGGCGATTTCTTTTGCTGTACATTCTTCCGAGGGTCATTTGCAGGAAGCATCAGCCGGAAACAGGTTGAAAGGCTGATTGATCTTGACGTCATCAAAGAGAACCAGTTTGAAGAAGTGGCCACATCCAGAAGAAATAACGTGATTGGATCGCTGTTTTTCGAAAAGACAGATTCTCTATCCAACGACTCTGTATCGATGGATTGGGCAACCTTTGAGCTCTCTTTGGAAAAAGAAAAAGTGGGTCTCTCAGGCTTCTATAAGATGCCTATGAACAGTCTGGTTAGTGTGTTCCGCAACCAATCATCCCTTCCTGTTCCTGCATCCGATATTTTCCCGGAGCATACCATTGGTTACAATTTCATCGCTGTTACAGATTATCCGGAATATCTGGCTCAGAAAGGGCTCTATCCACCCGATACGACCCGATTCTATCTGAATGACTCCATCAACGGTGTCGCTTATTTTCAAAGAAACATCGGACAAAGCCTGCTCTCTCTGCACTTCAGAGACAGTATCGGTCTGTATCGCAACCTCTACTGCATAGAGATGAAAGATAGTCTTTCTGCTTTTGATGCCTTCCGCACAGAGCTCCTCCCCCTCGAAAAGGCGGTTACCAGTCGCATCAAACAAGATAATAACAGAACCATCAACTACTTCGAACTGCCCCAACAGGGATTACTAGCGACGGCGTTGGGAGCCGATTTTAAGAGCGAAGGAGAGAAAGAGTTTGTCGTGTTTCAGGGAAAGACCATGATGGTCTCTGATTCAATCGAATCGATCGTGAGTTATCTTTCTGAAGTGGAAAGAAGTTCGGAGTCGATCAATCTGGCAAAGTTATCTCTGTTGAAAGAGTTTAAGGAAGATTGCAATGGTATCCTTTGGGCAAACTTTAAAGAGGCTCCCGAACAAAAGATAAAAGAACGGGAGAAGATCAAATCTCTCTTTGAGGGACTCTTTCCATTGATCAACTGCCAAACCGGAGTCCAATGGAACTATGAAAATAGTATGTTGTACGAAACGATCTCAATCCGCCCCATTCTGTAAGTCAATAGGAAGACAACTCTTTCAACTTCTCCGGTGAACCTTGGAAAACATCCAGATCGACCTTCTCGGCAATGCCTTTCAGTTCGCCTCTGTGAGAATATTGCCAAAAGATCCAGTCGGGATACTCCTTTTCATTCGGTTCGCCGCTCAGATCACAAATCCAAAGCCTTACATCGGGAAAGTAATCGCGGATATACTTCTTGTAGCAATCTTTGTTGGTATAAATAATGGGACGCACTCCATAATAAGCATGCAGAAGACGGACCATATCGTGAAGTCTGCGCGCCACATCTTTCGGACGGGAAATAAAATTAAACGGAGAGTGCTCCACATCAATGACCGGAGGAAGATCTCCCTTTTTGTATTGGCTGTTCTTGATAAAGTGTCGCGCCTGCTCTTCTCCATTCTCATTGAAACGAAAAAAATGATAGGCACCGACCATAATTCCTTCTTTTGAGGCACCTTCATAATTGGTTGTGAAAGTGGTGTCAATATACGCGATACTTTCTGTCGCTTTGATATAAGCGAAGAGAATCCCCTCTTCTTTGACTTCACTCCAGTCGATCTTTCCGTTGTGACGGGAGACATCAATTCCTTTTATCTCATACTTTTCCAACACGACCGGAGGAATGGGGTGATACATAAAACGCTGTCTGTAAACCAACAGAAAGGTGGCTAGCACGACAATGGCCAGTATAATACCAAGCAACCCTTTTACCGCACTGTAGCTTGATCCTTTCTTTTTTTTTGAGCTGACGCCCTTCCGCTTTTTATTCATCGGGAAGCAAAAGTAGCTATTTTCTTCGTGCTGTGAACTATATTTATAACCCAAATATAGTGCTCCCGTCTGTTTTTTTCTTTAATTTTGCAGCACGAATAATCAATAACAACATTTCGTCTATGCAGGAAAAAATCATCATTCTTGACTTTGGTTCCCAAACAACCCAGTTAATAGGTCGCAGAGTGCGCGAACTGGATGTATTCTGTGAAATTCTTCCTTACAACAAATTTCCGGAAGGAGATGAGTCCATAAAGGGAGTTATTCTGTCAGGAAGTCCATTCTCTGTGTATGATCAGAATGCGTTCAAGATGGATCTGTATAAGGTTCGCGGAAAGTATCCGGTGCTGGGCATCTGTTATGGAGCGCAATTTATTGCAGACAGCAACGGCGGAACTGTTGAACCGGCAGGCAGCCGCGAATACGGACGTGCTCATCTGGGAACGTTTGATAAGAGCAATCCTCTGCTTCAGAATGTGAAAGAAAACTCACAGGTCTGGATGTCTCACGGCGATACTATCACCTCTGTTCCCTCCTATTTCAAGACAATAGCCAGCACCGATGAAGTTGCGATCGCAGCCTATCAGGTGGAAAACGAAAAGATCTGGGGGGTTCAATTCCATCCGGAAGTATATCATACCGAAGACGGAACGCAAATCCTCAAAAACTTTGTCGTAAACATCTGTGGATGCAAGCAAGACTGGTCTCCTGCTTCCTTTATTGAAAACACGGTTGCCGAACTGAAAGAGCAACTGGGCGATGATAAAGTAGTGCTTGGATTGAGCGGTGGCGTCGATTCTTCCGTAACAGCTGTATTACTCAACAAAGCCATTGGTAAAAATCTTACCTGTATATTTGTGGATCACGGCTTACTGCGCAAAAACGAGTTCAAAAATGTAATGAGTGACTACGAGTGTCTGGGACTTAACGTGATTGGCGTAGATGCCAGCGAAAAGTTTTTCAGCGAACTCGAAGGTGTCAGCGAACCGGAGAAGAAACGTAAAATCATCGGTAAAGGGTTTATTGATGTATTCGATCAGGAAGCTCACAAACTGAAAGATGTTAAATGGCTCGCGCAAGGAACCATCTATCCGGACTGTATTGAATCGCTGTCCATTACCGGTACAGTGATCAAAAGTCACCACAACGTGGGAGGACTTCCTGAAAAGATGAACCTCAAACTTTGCGAACCGCTTCGTCTATTGTTTAAAGATGAAGTGCGTCGTGTAGGTATCAAACTGGGCATGCCGGAACATCTGATCAGTCGTCATCCGTTCCCCGGACCGGGACTTGCTGTTCGTATCCTCGGCGATATCACCCCAGAGAAAGTACACATCCTTCAGGAAGCAGATGATATCTTTATCCAGGGCTTACGCGACTGGGGTCTCTATGACAAAGTATGGCAGGCAGGTGTTATCCTCCTTCCGGTACAATCGGTCGGAGTGATGGGCGACGAACGGACCTACGAACGTGCTGTTGCGCTACGCGCTGTGACCTCTACCGATGCGATGACTGCCGATTGGGCACATCTTCCATATGAGTTTTTGGGGAAAATATCGAATGAGATCATCAACAAGGTAAAAGGTGTCAACCGGGTTACCTATGACATCTCATCAAAGCCCCCGGCAACGATTGAATGGGAATAACAATGAACAAAAAGAACTATATAGAGAAGAAGACTGTTTCCGCAAGGAAGTAGCCTTCTTTTTTTTTTATTCTACCCTCGTTATACATATTTGCATACCGAGATAATTGAGATAAGAAAATAAATTACTATTTTGCGAAAACTTGACAAATTCGCTTGATTTACTAAAAAATTGGCAGAAAAATGATACATGACATTCAAATGATAAACGACATCTATTCCTCCTATCCGGAAAGAATAGCAAACGTGAGAGCGCAATTAAACAGACCCCTTACATTAGCCGAAAAGATTCTATACGCACATCTTTACGATCAGAAAGAGGTCAAAGAGTATGTACGTGGCACCGAATATGCAAACTTTCGACCAGACAGGGTTGCCATGCAGGATGCAACCGCACAGATGGCACTGCTCCAGTTTATGAATGCCGGACGCAATGAATCGGCCGTTCCGGCTACCGTACATTGTGATCACCTGATTCAGGCATATAAAGGTTCGCAAGAAGATCTGTCTACCGCCTTGATGACAAACAAAGAGGTGTAT
>JAQUZH010000205.1 GCA_028691445.1 Bacteroidales bacterium
ATGTGATTCCACTTCCCACTGTTATAACGGCGGGTCATTGCAGCGATGCTGTCAAAAGCATCCAGACAATCGGGGCCCAAAGCCTTGCCTTTACGTGCTAGTTGAGCGGACAGCAGTTTTCTGTTCATCTGATAAGCCGCCTGAAGGGGATATTTCACAAGGTGATACCAAGAGGTCTGTCTGGCTTCAGGTATTAGCGCAGTGAGTTGCTCTACCTTGTCAGAGATATGTCGGTAGCTATCGAGTCGCCTGCAAATATAACTATTACTCCATGGAAGATTTTTGATCACACTAAATGCAGGATCCTTCTCTTCAGTTCGGGTGTTACCAAGAAATTCTGGTTTGCGGATAAAAGCAAGACGATAGTGCTCCAGCATCACCGGTAGCAATTGTTCAGCGACCTCTTTGCCAAACTCTCGTTGAAGGAAACTGCTCTGATGAGCCGTGATACCCTCCTTACGGACAGCCTCTATATCCCATGCCATATCGAGGAAAAGTTCTATTTGGTATTCAGAAGGTTTAATATCACCCACATTGAGAACCCACATCTTTTGGATACCTTTCTCATAGGCCAGGCTCATCTGTTGAAAGATTAGCGCCGGGCTTGTCGTTCCAAGCCAGAGATAATCGTGCGGCCGTCCCCAATAAGAGACATGATAATACAAGGCATTACCGCCTTTGCGGGCACGTTCTTTTTCCGTTGGAAAATGGCGGACATAGCCATAGTTGTCATCGCACCACATCAGCGTCACATCATCGGGCACCTCCAGTCCGGCGTTATAGACATCAAGTACCTCTTTATAGGGGATAAAGAGCTGCGGTACACGGGTGATATCAGGATTCACATACTCTACCAACATAGCACGCTGCTCTTTCAGTATATCGGTCAGCGCTGTTCTCTGTTCGGCGACAGTATTTGCCCCATTCATTTTGCCGTCGTGTATTCCACGGATGCCGAGGGTATAGACATTATCTTTCTCAGCCACAGCTTTCACACGTTCTTTCCAGAAATCAAGTACATTCTCCTTGTTATGAACATAATCGTACTCTCCTACACCATTGGTTTTCCACTCACCATTCGTATTGCGCATCATCGGTTCGCAGTGAGACGTACCGAGAAAGATGCCATACGCATCAGCGGCTTCAGCATTACCTTTAGAATAGTAGAATGGATAAGTACACTCGTGCATAGCGGGCCAGAAATAGTTGGCACGCAGACGGAGTAACAATTCAAAGATACGTTCGTGCGTCTTCGGCCCCATCCTTCCCTTTTGTTCATTAGGATCGTAGGTAAGATAGCTCCATGGAGAGATCCCCCAATCTTCATCATTGATGAATATACCACGATAGGCAACGGAGGGTGCCTTTTGATTCCAATAAATTTGCGGTAAACTGAATGATTCTTTCTTCTCCGGAATAGCATCTGCCCACCATTCCCAAGGGGAAACGCCAATGAGTCGGGTCAGCTCAATAACACCATAAGCAGTACCGCGCTTGTCACTGCCGGCGATAAGCAACCTTCCATCGGGCAAAACAGTGAGCAAAAATGCCTGATGCTTCCCTTTTAATGAAGAAAAATCCACTCCGGTAGCGGAAAGTAGCGAACTGGTTCCGAGGGTTCCGACGACAACATCTCCCACCTTATAATCAATAATGAGTGCGGCCGAGAAAACATTTTGCCAATCGCGCTCAAGCAGTTGAAGAGCTGTATGAACAACTTTCTCTTCCGAGCGGTCGCAGGCCACAGTGACGGGTTCTCCGCTCAGTATTCGAAACCCCTTCTTAGCTTCTGCCGTGCCAATCAGTAGTGCCAGAAAAAGTATGTAGAATATCTTTATTTTCTGAATGTGTTTCATTTCTTTTCTTTCGGACTATATGCTCTATTCTCAACTTTTTATTCGCTCTATGACTTTCCAAAGGAAATAAAAAATTTCGGAAAGGCCTAATCCTACAGTATCAATCTCTCTTTTTAATCTTCTCACCCTATGACTCACTGATAAAAACGGAGGTTGTCCTATTGGGACAACCTCCGTTTTTATAGATATTCGAGCCAGATTAGTCTACCTGAATCACCAGATACTTCGATGAACTCCAGAACTTCTTGGTATCCACAATCATCAGCGTCAGTTTTTTATCAGCACCTCTAACCAACTTATAAGAATCGGTCGGGTGACTGGTGAGCACTTTCGCACTCTTAGCAGAAAGAGGAATACTGGTCAGTTCGCGGCTGTCAGCCTTGATAAAGTCATCCGGATTAAAGTTTGCGCGAAGCACTTTGCCATCCACCAAAACCTTATAATCTTTCAGTTCTTTTGAAGTACCAAACATATACCTTACCGTATTGATCTCCGCATCCTGTTTAGCCAAAGCCTCTTTTTGTTCTTCCGTCTGCTGACTCAGATCACTTACATTCGAAGTAAGGCTCTCCACAGAGAGCGACAGTTCACGAATCTTCTCGTCACGTGCACCCAGTTCGTTCTGCAAAGAAAGAATCAATGACGATTTCGCATCCAGCTCTTCCTGCAAACGTTTGATCGTTTTCTTCAATTCAGCAGATTGTTTCTTTGAAGAAGCATATTGCGTCTGAAGGCGTGTCAGATCCTCTTTATTTTTCTTCAAGATCTCAGAAAACAGTTCAAAGTTCTCCGTAATCCGTTCCTTCTGAGTCTGCGAAAGTTCTCCGGTTGACACATTCTGCACGGTCAGATAATTCTCCGCTTCACGCAGTTTGGTAAAGTTCTCTTCCACATCATTGAGCACTGCCATTGTCTCATTAAACTCAGCAGTCTGCGCAGCGTGAACTTCCATCAACGAATCATTCTCAGCCTTCAATTGTTTATAAGAATCAGATTGCTTACCGCATGAAGCAACCAATACAACCAAGGCAAACAACATCACAATCTTTTTCATACTTTCCATTTTTAGTTTAAACTTATTTTTCAGACCCGGCGAGTACAATTACAAACTCACCTTTCGGTTCTTTTTCTTTAAAATGAGCAATCACCTCCTCCAACGTCCCTCGCACTGTTTCATTGTATAATTTAGAGATCTCACGGGAAACAGACACCTGGCGGTCAGCGCCAAAAGCCTCGGCAAACTGCTCCAGAGTTTTCAGCACCCGATAGGGAGACTCATAAAAGATCATTGTGCGGCGTTCCACTTTCAACTCCTCCATCCGTTTATTGCGTCCCTTCTTGGGTGGAAGAAAGCCCTCAAAACAAAACTTCTCACTCGGCAAACCCGAATTGACCAGAGCAGGCACAAACGCCGTCGCACCCGGCAAACACTCCACATCCACACCTTGGTTGACACAAACATGCACCAGCAGATAACCCGGATCAGAGATTGACGGAGTTCCTGCATCAGAAATCAACGCACCTGTCTCACCCGACTTCAGACGCAAAGCAATGTTTTCCACTGTCTTATGTTCGTTGAATTTATGATGAGAGAGCAATTTATTCTTAATTTCAAAATGTTTCAGGAGAATACCACTGGTCCGCGTATCTTCCGCCAGAATGAAATCAACCTCTTTCAGCACACGTATCGCGCGGAAAGTCATATCTTCCAGATTACCGACCGGTGTTGGAACGACAAATAGTTTTCCCATTCCTTATAGCGTATATTATGAGAATTTTTTAATAACAATCTTGATAAAGTCCATAGCCGGTTCATTGTCTTTGCTCCAGTTGAACTTCTCTTTCAGATATTCCAACACTTCCGCCAACGTTTTGAAGGAGCCTACCTCATCCAGCACCTTATCCATGTACTTGGCATCATTCGAAAACAGCTCCCGTTGAAAGCGGAAACGGTCATTCAGGCTCAAAGCCTTACGCACATCAACCACCAGCCTTTTTTCGAGAGTCTCATGCAAAGACTGCGGACGCGAAGCAAGCAATTCGTTGATCGAAGCAGTCAGACTATCCGAAGGAGCCAAAGGCTCAACAGCCTGACTCTCCTCCACGGGCAGCGCGACCTCTTCCACCGTCACTGACTCAACAACAGCAATCTCTGTTTGCTCCGTAACCGTACTAACCACCGGACCTGCTTCAACAGAGGCAGCTTTCTCTTGCTGTTCATTCAGTGCAGCGTCTTCATTGAGTGTCT
>JAQUZH010000206.1 GCA_028691445.1 Bacteroidales bacterium
CTCTCAGCAAGACAAGATCCAGCAACAAAGGGGCAGCCAGAATAGAGTCCTTGCAAAGGAATTCCACCTTAATCTGCATCGGATAGCCCATCAAGCCATAGATATCAATATTGTCCCATCCCTCTTTATCATCATTGCGTGTCGGATAATAATTGATACGTACCTTATGGTAGATATTCTTATACAGTTCAGGATACTCTTCTCCATCCAATATGGTTTCGATAACCGACAGTTTGCTCACCTCTTTGGTCTTGAAGTTTGCCGGATCATCCAGCACTTCACCATCTCTGTTGCCCAGAATATTGGTCGAGAACCAGCCATTCAGTCCCAGCATACGGGTCTTAAACGCAGGAGCCAAGACAGTCTTCATCATCGTCTGACCTGTCTTGAAATCTTTTCCGGAGATAGGCACATGCATCTTCTGAGAGAATTCCCACATAGCAGGCATATCGACACAAAGATTAGGAGCACCCATGATAAACGGACAACCCTCAGCAATTGCTGCGTACGCATAACACATACTGGGAGCAATGTGTTCTGTATCATTCGCTTTCATGGCTTTTTCAAAGGAAGCCAACGTACCGTGCACATCCATATTCAACGGCACATAGATCTCGGTACTAGCCGCCCAGATCACCACAATACGAGCACAACCGTTAGCCTCTTTAAAATTGCGGATATCAGCACGAAGCTGTTCGGTCAACTCCCAGCGATTGTCTGCTTTTTTGATATTAGTACCATTCAGTCTTTTGACAAAGTTAAGATCAAAGGCCGCAGGCATCGGTTTGATAGCAGAAAGTTCTTCTTTCACCGGATTGATATCCTTCTCTTTCAGCACTTCTGCATGGATGGCAGACTCGTACGCGTTATCCGGGAAGATATCCCACGCCCCAAAAACGATATCATTGAGAGGAGTCAGCGGCACTATCTCTCCAATTTTTTTATACAGTTTCTCTTTCCCCTTGCCCACACGCATTGTTGCCATCTGAGTCAACGAACCAACAGGCTTACCCAGACCTTTACGAGCCATTAAAGTCCCTGTCATAAAGGTTGAAGTAACTGCCCCCAACCCGACACACAAAACACCCAGTTTTCCGTCTGCCGGTTTCACTTTCATTTTTTCACTCATTGTTTTTAATCTCCTTTCTAGTAATTCCTTTTCAGGAAAATCCAACTAATTATAGTAATTCTGTTAACTGTCCAATATCCGTTATGATGGCATCCGGAAGAGAGTCATCCGTCTCTTCCTTCCATCCTTCTCCTTTCAACCAGATTGTTTTACACCCCGCGGCTTTGGCTGGAACAATGTCTTTAGAGAATGAATCACCGACCACAACTACTTCATGAGGTAGCAAATGCAAAGAGCGTACGCCGTAGAGAAAAATCTCCGGATCCGGTTTTCGGATCCCTACCACGGCAGACTCAACAACAGCATCAAAGGGGCAAAATAAATCAAAATCTTTGAGAATGGTTTGGATATTCCCATAAAAATTGGACACAAGTGCCGTTTTATACTTCTCAGCCACTTTATGAACCACTACACGCGAGGTCTCTATCACTGAAAGCGTAAATGTATGACACCCTTCTGCAATAACCGTTGCATAGTTGCGACTCTCTAGACAATCCGTCAATAGACCCTTCTCAATCAGATAGTTGATCTGAATACCTGTTTTTATCAAAAGAACGTCATAAAAGAGATGATGAGGCATGATCAGCCTTTCTTTCGCCAACGTTCTTTCACCATGAATATAGGCAGACTTGAAACTCTCCTTATCAACCGGTACACCCGCTTGTTGATAATAGCGCCAAAGCACTTCGGCCCAATGCTTCCCGTTTGTATCCAACGTGCCGCCATAATCAAACAGCACCCCTTTTATATCGCTAAACAATGGATTCATTTCTTATAATTCCCCACTTTCATTAACAACATCCCGATCACAATCCAGAATAACTCACGTACTCGTGTTATCAGTCCGGCGTAGACACCATATCCACCACTTATAGACATTCCTCCCGCCGCAATAGCCAATCCACCTTCGCGTGCACCCAACTGCATCGGCGAAAAGAAGAAAAGGTTTGCAAACAAAGAAGAGAACGACTGTATCAGAATACAGGCGGCAAAGCTGACATCAGAAGTCAGGATATTCATGATAAAATAGATCTCCAGACAGCCCAATACGCGTGCAAAAAACTCAAGAGACAAGGAGCCATAAAAAGTTTTCTTATGCTGACTGTGCAACTCTGCAATCTGATTATCGATACGTTGTAAAAGCTCTTTCTTTTCTTCCGCAAAGCGCGACACTTTTGAACGCAGGAAAGGAATTCGGGCAGCTATACGTAAGCCCTTCACCGCCATACCACTTTTATAGCCTTTGCAGAAGAAATAGATGGCCAGCAAACAAAAAGCGCCCACTACAGCAAGCATCACCCCTACGGTCCACTTGACAGGATAGAGAGCGATAAAGAAAAAGATGGAGGCAAACCAAAAGCAGATGTGTGAGAAGATGTGCATCATCACATACAGAATGACGCTGGAAGTAGCTTTCGCAGCGCCCAGGTAAGGAGTCGTTTCCATAATTCGATAAGGTTCACCTCCCATCAGTCCGATAGGAGTGGCATAGTTTAAAGCAAATCCACTGATTGTAAACTTATACACCTTCATGAACGGAATATTATTCTTCTTGTCATTGCGAATAATGACATACCATGCCCATGCATTCAGGGCATACAAGACTACCCAGAGAAGCAAAACAGCAGGAAACCAATACCCCGCCTTTTTCAAGTTTCTCAACAGCTCATCATACTCCATATCAAAAGAGTACAGCATGATGACAATGGCTACAACGCCAAAAGCCAGAAACAGATTTCTGTATTTGTTACTCATGGTTCATTTATCTGTTTAGTCAAATCGGAACAAAGTTTTTCATGACTATAAATCATATACACAAAGAGCATATTGAGAACAGTTAGTTCAAATGTGAAGTAGATCCATGGTTTATTGATCAGCAAACTTATAAAAAGAACCAGAGAACGCGTGTTAAAAGTCAGAATATTTGTGTATTTCATCAGCGGTTTGCTTCTTTTTCTAAACTCAGCACGCAAAACATCCGGAATCGAGTCGCCGTATTTCTGCTGCACAACCGCATAGAACTTCTGAAAGCGCGGGGAGAGTTGTTCCTGATTAGCCGTATAATTCTTATAAAACCAATGAAACACCTTCCGGATCGGTTCTTTCCGAAAGGAGATCGAGTGATACAATTCCCTGACCGACACAGCATGCGCCAGTTCGCTGCCAGCTTTCCCTTTCAGGAAGAGCAGGTGAATATTGCGGTAGTAATCCGCCATAGCCGCTTGTTTGCTATGAAAGAAACCGGTGACAGCACCCAGCAGCCAGATATAGATGCCCCACTCAGGAGTCAGTCGCATACAGATCGCCGTATAAATGGCCACAAACCAGATATCGCCGCATACACCATCCAGTATTCGTCCCAATTCAGACTTTTGGTTGGTCATTCGCGCCAGTTGTCCGTCCGCGCTATCATAGCTGTTGGCCCATATCAGTAAGAAAATGCCCACCAGATTGACCTTCCAGTCGGGATAAGCAAAACAGACCGCTGCACCAACACCTAAGAAGATCGAAGCGACAGTGATTGCGTTGGGCGTTACCCCCAGTTTGTGAAAAAAGAGAGCCCATTGATATCCTACCGGACGGTAGAAATGAATATCCAGCCACTCTTCCGTATCCATGGATTTAAACGAAGCCTCTAATCCACTCTTTTTATTCTTTTCCATTTCCATTCATTTTATCTAAAACCAATTGGGCAATAGCCTTTGCAGCCTCCTCCTGACAAGGTCCAAAACTGGGCCAGTCGTTAAAATCAATGATCCGGATTGCTCCTTCAGGAGAAATGACAGCATCTCCACCAAACACCGAAAGATGCAAAGAAGCAGCTGCTTTGGCACAATGGTCGATCAACTTCTGTTCCTCAAAGGCATATCCTTTTGCGTTTCCATTGATTACTTCCAGTCCAAACTTACTTTCGTGAAGTGACGGATAGTACCAATAGAAGAACTCGGTGCCCACCCCGTAAAACTTGATA
>JAQUZH010000028.1 GCA_028691445.1 Bacteroidales bacterium
TGCAGATCAAAGGAGGTGCAGCAAACCCTTCTCCGCCAGTAGGACCGGCTTTAGGATCTAAAGGCGTGAATATAATGGAGTTTTGCAAGCAATTTAATGCCAGAACTCAAGACAAAGCAGGTAAAATATTACCTGTAATTATCACTTACTATGCTGATAAGTCTTTCGATTTCATTGTCAAAACACCACCGGTAGCGATTCAATTGCTTGAAGTGACCAAATTGAAGTCTGGTTCCGCAGAACCAAACAGAAAGAAAGTTGCTCAAATCACATGGGATCAGGTACGTGTAATTGCAGAAGACAAGATGGTAGATTTAAACTGTTTTGATTTAGACTCTGCGATGACAATGGTTGCCGGAACGGCTAGAAGTATGGGTATAGCTGTGACAGGAGAATTTCCTGGTAAAACAAATTAAACTTCAATTCAAATGGGTAAACTTACAAAAAATCAAAAGTTAGCTTTAGAAAAAGTTGAAGCTGGGAAATCTTATTCTCTGATAGATGCAGCCCGATTGGTTAAAGAAATTACTTTTACTAAATTTGATTCTTCTGTGGACATTGATGTTCGCTTAGGAGTAGATCCTAGAAAGGCGAATCAAATGATTAGAGGTGTTGTTTCTTTACCTCACGGAACCGGAAAACAAGTGCGCGTTTTAGTGCTTTGTACTGCTGATCAGGAAGAGGCTGCTAAAGAAGCAGGAGCTGATTATGTTGGTCTGGATGATTACATTGAAAAAATCAAAGGTGGTTGGACTGACATTGACGTAATCATTACCATGCCTTCAATCATGGGTAAAATTGGTGCCTTAGGACGTGTATTAGGACCTCGTGGTCTGATGCCAAATCCGAAAAGTGGAACTGTTACTCAAGATGTAGCTAAAGCGGTGAAAGAGGTAAAACAGGGTAAAATTGACTTTAAGGTAGATAAGAGCGGTATTGTTCATACTTCAATTGGAAAGTCATCGTTTGAAGCAGAACAACTTCGTGACAATGCAAAAGAATTTATCAGTACTTTGATTAAAATGAAACCGTCTTCTGCAAAAGGTACTTATGTAAAGAGCATTTTCCTTTCCAGCACAATGAGCGCTGGTGTGAAGGTTGATCCTAAGAGTATAGAAGCGATTTAAACAGATGTAATTATGAAAAAGGAAGATAAAACCGCAATTATAGAACAGATCACTGCTACTCTTAAAGAGTATAATCACTTCTATCTGACTGACACCAGTACTTTGAATGCAGAGAAAACTAGTGAACTGAGAAGAACCTGCAACAAGAATGATATCAAATTGGTAGTAGTAAAGAATACTTTACTGAAAAAGGCGTTAGAAAATCTCAACAGTGATTTTTCTCCCTTGTATGGTTCAATGAAAGGATCAACTTCTTTGATGTTTTGCAATACAGGGAATGCTCCTGCAAAGATATTAGAGACCTATAAAAAACAGGGAGTTCCCGCATTAAAAGCTGCATATGTAGAGGAAAGCTTCTATGTTGGAGCAGATCAATTGGATGCTCTCGTCCATATTAAGAGTAAAAATGAACTTATTGCTGATGTGGTTGCATTGTTGCAATCTCCAGCGAAGAATGTTATTTCAGCCCTCAAATCAGGTGGAAATACATTACATGGAGTTCTTACTACTCTTTCTGAAAGAGAACAATAAATTTCGTATATTAACATTTAAAACGTAGAATAAAATGGCAGATTTGAAAGCATTTGCAGAGCAATTAGTTAATTTGACTGTAAAAGAAGTAAACGAATTAGCTGGAATTTTGAAAGACGAGTATGGTATCGAACCTGCTGCTGCAGCTGTTGCTGTCGCTGCTACTGGTGCTGGTGCAGCTCCTGAAGTTGAAGAAAAAACATCTTTTGATGTTGTTTTAAAAGCTGCTGGTGCTAACAAACTTGCAATCGTAAAGCTGGTTAAAGAACTGACTGGTCTTGGCTTGAAAGAAGCTAAAGATCTAGTAGATGGTGCACCTAACGCAATTAAAGAAGGTTTAGCTAAAGCTGACGCTGAAGGTCTGAAAAAACAACTTGAAGAGGCAGGAGCTGAAGTTGAACTTAAATAAGAAATCCTGATAAACAGGTATTTGGTTAAGATTCCTCCGTCGGAGGATTCTTAACCTTTTTGTGTCTATATCAATTTTTAAGTTCAAAAAATACGTTTACAATGTCTTCAAATACAGAAAATCAACGCATTACTTTTGCTTCAACTAAGAATCCGTTGTCTTATCCGGATTTTCTTGAAGTTCAATTGAAGTCATTTCAAGACTTTCTACAACTTGAGACTCCTTCTGAAAAAAGAAATATAGAAGGTCTTTACAAAGTGTTTGCTGAGAACTTCCCTATAGCAGATACTAGAAATAACTTTGTTCTCGAGTTCCTTGACTATTATATTGACCCCCCCCGCTACAGCATTAGCGAGTGTTTAGAAAGAGGTCTTACCTATAGTGTACCTCTCAAAGCGAAATTAAAACTCTATTGCACGGATCCCGAGCATGAGGATTTTGACACAGTTATTCAAGATGTTTATCTGGGTCCTATTCCTTACATGACTGATAAAGGAACTTTTGTCATAAATGGTGCCGAACGTGTAGTAGTATCTCAGTTACATAGATCACCTGGTGTGTTTTTCGGTCAAAGCGTTCATGCGAATGGAACTAAGCTTTATTCTGCCCGAATAATCCCTTTCAAAGGTTCATGGATTGAGTTTGCAACAGACATAAACAATGTCATGTATGCTTATATTGACCGTAAGAAAAAATTACCGGTCACAACATTATTAAGAGCAATTGGCTTTGAGAATGACAAAGATATTCTCGAAATCTTTAATCTTGCTGAAGAAATTTCTGTATCAAAAAAGTCATTGAAAGATATGGTTGGTCGCAAGTTGGCCGCACGTGTTCTGAATACGTGGATGGAAGACTTTGTGGATGAAGATACCGGTGAGGTTGTTTCAATTGAACGAAATGATGTCATAATAGATCGTGAGACTATACTCTCGGAAGAACATATTGATGAAATTCTTTCTTCGGGTGTTCAAACAATTCTGGTTCACAAGAATGAACAGATTGTGTCGGACTATGCAATCATTTACAATACCCTGCAAAAAGACCCAAGTAATTCAGAAAAAGAAGCAGTTCTCTATATTTATAGGCAGTTGAGAAATGCAGAACCTGCTGATGATGCTTCTGCAAGAGAAGTGATCAATAATCTCTTCTTTTCAGAGAAAAGATATGATCTTGGTGAGGTAGGTCGTTATAGAATCAACAAAAAGTTAAATCTTACGACGGAGATGTCGGTTAAAGTTTTAACGAAAGAAGATATCATTGAAATTATTAAATATCTGATTCAGCTGATGAATTCCAAAGCTGAAGTTGATGATATTGACCACTTGAGTAATAGACGTATTCGTACAGTCGGAGAACAGTTGTACGCTCAGTTCGGAGTTGGATTGGCGAGAATGTCCAGAACAATTCGTGAACGCATGAACGTACGCGATAATGAAGTTTTCACTCCAATTGATTTGATCAACGCTAAAGTTATTTCTTCCGTTATCAATTCATTTTTTGGCACGAATGCTTTGTCTCAGTTTATGGACCAGACAAACCCATTGGCTGAAGTTACTCACAAACGTCGTATTTCTGCATTAGGACCTGGAGGTTTGTCACGTGATCGTGCCGGATTTGAGGTTCGTGACGTTCACTATACTCACTACGGAAGACTTTGTCCTATTGAAACTCCGGAGGGGCCAAATATTGGATTGATCTCCTCTCTTTGTGTATTTGCAAAGATTAATGAACTTGGTTTTATCTCCACTCCTTACCGTCATGTGAAGAATGCTGTTGTTAATCTCAACAACGAAGAAATTACGTATTTGACAGCAGAAGAGGAAGAGGGTCTGATTATTGCTCAAGGAAATGCTCCATTAAATGATGATGGAGCTTTTATTCGTCCAAAGGTAAAATCAAGACAAGATAGTGATTTTCCTGTTGTTCTTCCCGGTCAGGTTCAGTTGATGGATGTATCTCCACAGCAGATTGCTTCTATTGCAGCAGCATTGATTCCGTTCTTGGAACATGATGATGCTAACCGTGCGTTAATGGGTTCTAACATGATGCGCCAAGCGGTGCCTTTGTTGAGAACTGAAGCTCCTATTGTAGGAACAGGTATTGAAGCTCGTATTATCCAAGACTCTCGTACTCAAATTATGGCAGAAAAGTCTGGCTTGGTTGAATATGTGGATGCCTCAAAAATTGTAATCCGATATGACCGTTCAGATGAAGATGAGTTTGTAAGCTTCGATTCTTCCATCAAAGAGTATGATATCCCCAAATTTGTCAGAACAAACCAGTCAACGACTATTGACCTTCGTCCTCTTTGCAAAAAAGGTGATCGGGTTGTCCCGGGACAGATCCTTACTGAAGGATATTCGACAGAGGGAGGAGAATTAGCGATTGGAAAGAATCTGAAAGTGGCTTTCATGCCATGGAAAGGATACAACTTCGAGGATGCTATCGTTATTAACGAGAAAGTAGTAAGCGATGATATCTTTACTTCTGTTCACGTAGATGAATATATTTTGGAAGTTCGTGAGACAAAACGCGGAATGGAGGAGCTTACCTCTGATATCCCAAATGTCAGCGAAGAAGCTACAAAAGATCTGGATGCAGATGGAATTGTTCGTGTTGGAGCATACATTGAGCCAGGCGATATTCTGATTGGTAAGATTACTCCAAAAGGAGAATCAGATCCTTCTCCGGAAGAAAAACTTTTACGTGCAATTTTTGGTGATAAAGCCGGTGATGTGAAAGATGCTTCATTGAAAGCTTCTCCTTCGTTACGTGGTGTTGTTATCGACAGAAAATTGTTCTCAAAAGCGCAGAAGAATAAAAAAGGTCGTATGTCGGATAAGGCAAGATTACCTTTGATTGACGAAAAGTTTGAGAAGGCAACAGATGATTTGAAAAGAAGACTCGTTGAAAAATTGCTTATCCTTACCGAAGGTAAAAGCTCTGCCGGTGTAAAAGATTATTTAGGTGCAGACGTTGTTTCGAAAGGTGCGCGGTTTACGCCATCAGTTTTACAAAAACTAGATTATATGTCGGTTTATACAAGCAAGTGGACCACTGATGCTGTAAAAAATGATATGATCCGTGATGTAATCCTGAATTATATCCGAAAATTTAAAGAGTTAGATGCAGAAATGCGTCGTGAAAAACTGAATATCACTATTGGAGATGAATTACCTTCCGGCATTATGCAAATGGCTAAAGTTTATGTTGCCAAGAAACGCAAAATACGTGTAGGTGATAAAATGGCAGGACGACATGGTAATAAAGGTATCGTTTCACGTATTGTACGTGCAGAAGACATGCCTTTCCTTGAAGACGGAACTCCTGTGGATATTTGTTTGAATCCTCTTGGTGTGCCTTCCCGTATGAACCTTGGTCAGATCTTTGAGACTGTTCTTGGTTGGGCAGGCAAAGAGCTGGGCTTGAAGTTTGCTACACCTATATTTGACGGAGCATCTCTTGATGATCTTACTGTATGGACGAATAAAGCTGGTGTTCCTCAGTATGGTAAAACATACTTGTATGATGGAGGTACCGGAGATAGATTCGATCAACCCGCAACAGTTGGTGTCATTTATATGTTAAAACTAGGTCACATGGTTGATGACAAAATGCATGCGCGTTCCATTGGACCATATTCCTTGATAACACAGCAACCTTTAGGTGGTAAGGCTCAGTTTGGTGGTCAGAGATTCGGAGAAATGGAGGTTTGGGCACTGGAAGCTTTCGGTGCAGCTCATATCTTGCAAGAAATACTTACTGTTAAGTCAGATGATGTTGCAGGACGTTCTAAGGCCTATGATTCAATAGTTAAGGGTGATCCGATGCCTCAAGCAGGTATTCCTGAATCACTGAATGTTTTGTTACATGAATTGAGAGGTCTCGGTTTAAGTATTAACTTGGAGTAGTTTTATATTTGAATAGAAGGGAATTTCCCTTCTATTCTTACTCATTAACTCTTTATAAAATATTAATATGGCTTTTAGAAAAGAAAACAAGATAAAGAGTAGCTTTTCAAAGATTTCCATTGGTTTGGCTTCTCCTGAAGAGATACTGGAAAACTCAAGTGGCGAGGTTCTGAAACCTGAAACCATTAATTATCGCACCTACAAACCGGAACGTGATGGTCTGTTTTGCGAAAGAATTTTTGGACCGGTAAAGGATTACGAATGTCATTGTGGAAAATATAAAAGAATCCGTTACAAAGGAATCGTTTGTGACCGATGTGGTGTTGAAGTAACTGAGAAGAAAGTTCGTCGTGAACGTTCCGGACATATTCAATTGGTTGTTCCAGTGGCTCACATTTGGTATTTTCGCTCCTTGCCCAATAAAATAGGCTATCTGCTTGGTCTACCTTCCAAAAAGTTAGATTCAATTATCTATTATGAGAAATATGTTGTTGTTCAACCGGGTGTTCTTCTCGATTCTGTCAATGTGAATGACTTGCTTTCAGAAGAGGAATATTTGGACTTTGTCGAATCTCTTCCGAAGGGTAATCAGGCATTGGATGACACTGATCCGAACAAGTTTATTGCCAAAATGGGAGCTGAAGCTATTTATGATTTGCTATCCCGTCTGAATTTGGAAGAGTTGTCTTATGAGTTGCGCGATCGTGCTAATAATGAAACAGCTCAACAAAGAAAGAATGAGGCGTTAAAACGTTTGCAGGTTGTTGAATCTTTTGTCGCTTCCAAAGAGAGGAATAAACCTGAATGGATGATATTGAAGATTATTCCTGTCATTCCTCCTGAGTTGCGCCCCTTGGTTCCACTGGACGGCGGTCGCTTTGCTACTTCCGACTTGAATGACTTATATAGACGCGTTATTATACGTAATAATCGTTTGAAAAGACTGATTGAAATCAAAGCTCCCGAAGTAATTCTTCGTAACGAGAAACGTATGTTACAGGAAGCTGTTGATTCATTGTTGGATAATTCTCGCAAATCAAGTGCTGTCAAGACAGAATCGAATCGTCCGCTGAAATCATTGTCGGATAGTTTGAAAGGAAAACAGGGACGTTTCCGTCAGAACCTTTTAGGAAAACGTGTTGACTACTCTGCTCGTTCGGTTATTGTTGTAGGTCCGGAGTTGCGAATGCATGAGTGCGGTTTGCCCAAAGATATGGCTGCCGAACTGTTTAAGCCGTTTGTTATCCGTAAGCTCATTGAACGTGGTATTGTAAAGACTGTGAAGTCTGCAAAGAAAATTGTCGATCGGAAGGAACCAGTGGTATGGGATATTCTGGAATATGTAATGAAAGGACATCCGGTATTGCTTAACCGTGCTCCTACATTGCATCGTTTGGGTATTCAGGCTTTTCAACCTAAAATGATTGAAGGAAAAGCTATTCAGTTGCATCCATTAGCTTGTACTGCGTTCAATGCGGACTTTGATGGTGACCAGATGGCTGTTCACTTGCCCCTTAGCAACGAGGCTGTCTTGGAAGCTCAATTGTTGATGCTTGCTTCTCATAACATATTGAATCCTGCGAATGGAGCTCCTATTACCGTACCTTCTCAGGATATGGTGCTTGGTCTTTATTATATAACGAAACTTCGTAAAGGAACAAAGGGTGAAGGATTAACATTCTACGGTCCGGAAGAAGCTTTTATCGCTTATAATGAAGGTAAAGTAGATATTCATGCTCCTATTTCTGTGTATGTAAAGGATCTCAATGAAAAAGGTGAGATCGTTGATGTGTTACGTCACAACACTTCTGTTGGTCGTGTAATGGTCAACGAAATCGTACCGGCAGAGGTTGGATATATCGATGAAATATTGACAAAGAAATCGCTTCGTGATATCATCGGACGTGTCATTCGTCGATGCGGAGTCGCAAGAACGGCTGACTTCCTTGACGATATAAAGAATCTTGGTTATAAGATGGCATTCTTAGGTGGACTTTCGTTCAACTTGTTTGATGTGATCATCCCGAAAGAAAAAGAAGGTCTTGTAAAAGAAGGAAATGAAGAGGTTGATAAAATTCTTTCTGACTATAATATGGGATTCATTACTTTCAATGAACGATATAATCAGATCATTGATACTTGGACGCATGTCAACTCGCGTCTCTCAAAGATTCTTATGGAGACTATTTCTTCCGACAACCAAGGATTCAATTCCGTTTTCATGATGCTTGATTCAGGTGCTCGTGGATCTAAAGAACAGATTTCTCAGTTGTCAGGTATGCGTGGTTTGATGTCCAAACCGCAGAAAGCCGGTTCAGAGGGAGCACAAATTATTGAAAACCCGATCTTGGCGAACTTTAAAGAAGGACTTTCTGTACAAGAATACTTTATCTCAACCCACGGTGCCCGTAAAGGTCTTGCCGATACCGCTTTGAAAACTGCGGATGCCGGTTATCTGACACGTCGTTTGGTTGACGTTTCTCACGATGTAATTATTACCGAAGAAGATTGCGGAACTCTTCGTGGTTTGATCTGTACGGAGCTGAAAAATAATAAGGAAGTTGTGTCTTCTCTTTTTGATCGTATTTTGGGTCGTGTGTCTGTTCATGATATCTATCACCCGCTGACCAATGAATTGCTTGTTGAGTCGGGAGAAGAGATTACGGAAGAGATTGCACAAAAGATTCAGACTTCTCCGATCGAACGAGTTGAAATACGTTCAGTCTTGACCTGTGAGTCGAAGAAAGGTGTGTGTGCAAAATGTTATGGCCGTAATCTTGCTACCAGTCGCATGGTTGAAAAAGGAGAGGCAGTTGGTGTTATCGCAGCGCAGTCTATCGGTGAACCGGGAACTCAGCTTACATTGCGTACTTTCCACGTCGGTGGTGTCGCATCCAATGTGGCTGCTGAGAATAGTATCATTTCTCGTTACAACGGTTATACAGAGATCGACGAATTGAAAACCGTTGATTCTATAGATGAATCAGGAAAGATTATCAAGATTGTTGTAAGCCGTCTGTCTGAACTTAGGATTGTTGATGCAAATACAAAAATTGTATTGACGACAAATAACATTCCCTACGGTTCGAAATTGTTTATCAATAGTGGAGATCCGGTTGAAAAGAATCAGGTTATTTGCGAATGGGATCCTTTTAACGCTGTGATTATCTCGGAAGCTGCAGGTAAAGTTGCGCTGGAAGGCTTAATTGAAAATACGACCTATAAGGTTGAATATGATGATAAGACCGGTTTACGCGAGAAGATCATTATTGAATCCAAAGATAGGTCTATCCTTCCGGTAGCTCATATTTTGGATGCTAACGGTGAAATCGTTCGTTCTTATAACCTTCCGGTAGGCGCTCACCTTATTAAAGATGACGGTGATGCGATTGGCGTAGGACAAACGATTATCAAAACACCTCGTGCCGTTGGTAAAGCAGGTGATATCACGGGAGGTCTTCCTCGTGTTACTGAACTCTTTGAGGCCCGAAATCCTTCCAATCCGGCAATTGTATCTGAAATTGATGGTGAGATTACTTTTGGCAAAATCAAAAGAGGTAACCGTGAGATTTCAGTTACGTCTAAAACCGGAGAAGAAAAGAAGTATCTAGTTCCACTCTCAAAACAGTTGCTGGTACAGGAAAATGACTATGTTCGTGCAGGAACAGCTCTTTCGGATGGAGCCATTACTCCTGCTGACATTTTGGCGATCAAAGGACCTACGAGCGTTCAGGAACATATTGTGAATGAAGTTCAGGATGTGTACCGTATGCAGGGTGTGAAGATCAACGACAAGCACTTCGAAGTGATTGTTCGTCAGATGTTGCGTAAGGTTGAAATCGTTGATCCGGGTGATACTCGTTTCCTTGAACAACAGGTGGTTGATAAGAATGATTTCAGAGAAGAGAATGATCGTATCTGGGGTAAAAAAGTCATCACCGATCCGGGAAATTCAACCGTTCTCAAAAAAGGCCAGATTGTTACTGCCCGTAAACTCAGAGATGAGAATAGTGGATTAATTCGTAAAGATTTAAAGCCGGTTGAAGCACGCGAAGCTATTGCTGCAACATCCCGACAAATTCTTCAGGGTATTACCCGATCTGCGCTTCAAACAAGAAGCTTCTTCTCGGCGGCCTCCTTCCAGGAGACAACAAAAGTGCTGAACGAAGCAGCTATTAGCGGCAAGGTCGATTTACTTGAAGGAATGAAGGAGAATGTAATTTGTGGTCATTTGATTCCTGCAGGATCCGGTTTGAGAGAGTACGAGAAGATTGTTGTCGGATCAAAAGAGGATTTTGATCGTTTAACTGCTAATCGTCGAAACATTGTCGAAATCAAAGAAGAAGAGAGTGAACCGGAAACTAAGTCTGAGCTCACTGTTGAACCTCAACTCTCGGCTGAGTAAAATGTAACTAATCAATTACATACTATATTCAAAAGAGGCTGACTCCTGTAACAAGAGTCAGCCTCTTTGTTTGTACAATAGTGTGAGTGAATAATCCTTCTTATGGTTGTTACGGACAATAATCGAAGGGTTGAAATTGCTTATATACCAGAGTTAGGGGTAAGACGTGGTCTTCTCGCCTTATCTATATATTAGGTGTGCGGAAAGTTAGGGATTCGAACCCCAGGAACCACATAAGTAGTTCAGCAGATTTCGAGTCTGCCCCGATCGACCACTCCGGCAACTTTCCTTTCTTCTGTTTGCAAAGATATATTCTTTTCTTTATTCCTGTCCTGGATATCCAATCTAATTGCAAAAAAGTTTATTTCCTTTAAACGTCAATCTCGCGACCGATTGATTCAGGAACTAATTTGACCTGTTTCCTCTTTTATCCCTATCCTTTTTTGCCTTCGCACTTCAATATGCTTTCTGGATCTTACTCTGTGAGCCGATCCGTAAATGTTAAAACTGCAAATCAGTGAATATTTACTTGAAATATATAGTTGATTTGAATTAAATGTTTTTACATTTGCAAGATTATAAATGTTATATTCACCTTAAAATTGTGCCATTTTGGGAAAAGTATCGGAGTCTAATGCCCTAAAATGTTATAAGATAATGACTTAACATTATTTTAGAGTAAAGTATTTGAAAAGAAACAACTTAATTAATAACCATAAAAAAAAGACCTATGACAAAAGTGTTCTATTACAAAACGAGGAAGCTGTATCGCTTCGCGTTAGTATTTTTATTGGGCACAGTTTTGGTAACTGGTTGTAAAGACGACTTTGATGGATATTTTGATTATCCGTCAGATATTGAAGGTCCGATTTACGAACAGCTATCTTCGCGCTCCAATCTGAGCGAATTCGTCAAAGCAATTGACAAAGTTCCGCTTATGAAGTCTATTATTAACACCTCTGGTTTGTACACCGTGTTTGCACCAACAAATGAGGCTATTCAAACTTATTTCTTGACGCAGACGCGATATCCGGGTAAGAGCGGTATCGCGGACTTTGATGTGGAGAAAAAGGATGCGAACGGAGTAAAAACAGACTCTATTCTTTTGTGCCAGTTTATTGAGGCACATATTGCGGTAGATATGTATTTTCATTACGATTTCAAACGCTTTATTCCGGATGAAGTTGTCACTTCGATAGGAATCGGCTATGCTGTCGATCGTAACCGTTACTCTACACGCTACCGCGATCAAAAGTATTTGGACACGATCCCCGGCAAATACATTCTGAATAACAAAACGAATGAACGTACCCCCAGAATCTATAAGGTGCGACCGAACGCAAAATCGGTTACGGTCTATCCTTATAAGTATCTGAGACGTCATAGTATTGTCAACGAGTTTGCAACTCTGTATGGGTTGAAATCGACTCCCAAAGGAGAAGATCTTTATGTGAACGGTGTGAAAGTATTAGAAGCGGATATTCCTGCTGTCAATGGGGCTATCCATATTGTTGATGGCGTTATTGAACCCAAGGAGAATCTGGATATGATGATCAAGAGACTCAGTCCAACCCTGTGGTCTATTCTTCAGAATAGACAATTTTGTGAATATACACCTAATTATGATGCAACAGAAACTGAGGGTGTCAGCAAGTTTGATACCATTTGGAATAAACGTTATACGTTAGGAGTTGACATTGCTGGTGAGTATTCGAACAACCTGGTTACTGTATTGCTTCCGGGAAAAGGATTTGAGGATTTTGTAAAAGACAGTATTTTGCCCGCCTATAATATTGTGATGGATAGCAAAGGTATCTTGAAGACTCCGGTGGATTCAATCCCTCCTGTTGTAAGAGAGGTTTTAGTTGCTCAATTCCTTGTGAATGGAACGTTGTGGGACACTCAACTAAAATACGGTTTTAGAAATGCTACGGGTGATACTTTGCAGACGGAGAATCAAACAAAAAGGCCTAAGAACCTGACTGTTACGGGAACTCAGATTGCCAGCAATGGTTTGATTTACAACCTTCCCGATGGAGTGAGTCATATTTCGAATGTATTCCGTACCGTGGCTAAAGTGCCGATGATGGATAAGAAATACAAATGGTATCTTGATTTGTCTACCCGTTCGGGTGGTGGAGGTACTACTATAGGCTTTTTAGCTCAGCACTACAAAAAGTATACGGTCTTTATGCCAACCCGTGATGCATTTCGTACCCAACCTTGTATGATCTATGAAATGAAAAATGATTACGATAGAGTTGATCTGTATCGCAACGGTGAAACAATCTATCCGATTGTGACCGACTCTATTCTGAAGAATTTGGTTATTCCGGACGTTATTCTGACCCCAGACAGCTTGAAAAATTTCCAGTTCAGAAAAACGTTTATGGGAGGATATCTGCAAATTAACAATAACACGATTCTTTTCTCATACAATGATCCGACTACAAAAGTAACCACTGATTATGTATCGGTGTTGCCTACTGTACCTCGCGACGCTGCTAACCCGGATGGATATATCATGACTGAAAACGGTATTGTATATCCGCTGATTGACCGTGTTCCTATGCCTGCCAGTTTGACCTTGAGCGGATATCTGACCAAAAACAGGTCCACTACCAATAGTAACTTCTATAAGATTCTTTTCAATACGAATGTAAATTCGGATCTGATTCCTGAAGATACGAAGGCATCGCCTGCTATTGTTGCCGACAAAAACGACAAAGGTAATATCACCGATCCGAATGAGAAATTGTGGGCCATGTTGATTTCAGAAGGCAATGATCCACAAGAGATTTATACTGTTTTTTATCCGACAGATGCTGCTTTGAAAGCGTATGCTTCTGCTTGTAATGTGAAAACGATTAATTTGCCAACCGACAAATACGATGGAGGTAACCAGAATTGGGCTAAGATAGCACGTCAGTTGATCATTAAGACCCGTGTCTATACGGATGGAACTCGTGTTCAAAACTTCTATGATATTTATTCAAATCCGATTGAAGGAAAAGACAATCTGTTCCAGACCCTCAATTATAAGAAAATAGTCAAAATGAATGACTACTTTAATGACAATGAATATACCAATCTGAAGCTTTCATTCTCGAATGGTACGATCACGCTGACGGATCCGATTTCAGGTAGAACCGCGCAAACTACGAATGTGAAAAACGTGGAATGTGTGAATGGCGTCTTCCATGAGATTGATGATATCCCTTTCCCGGTAATGACTACCAAAGCAGAATGGGATAATTTCATTTCACGACCAATTCCGGCGGAATGAAAATGATGATTCAATAATGATAAACAAAAGAATCTATGAAACAGTTTAAATATATTAGTTGTATAGTAGTGGCTCTTTTTTGTGCTCTTTCGCTCAATGTGCAAGCCCAAGGTGGTCGCTGGATATTGAAAGGAGTAGTAACGGATAGTCCGGATAATTTTCCGGTTATGGGAGCCAGCGTCATCTTAGAGACGTCCAACGGGCGTAATGTCAAAGGTGTTCCTACCGATATGGATGGTAATTATATGATTGAGATTACCGTCAATGACCCTGTGCTCCATGTTAAATATATTGGATACAAAGAGCAGTTCATCAAAATTAAAAAGGGAGAAACAGTCAAGAATATCGTGCTTCAACCCGATGTGAAAGTGTTGGCAGGTATTGAGGTTGTCGAAAAAGCAAATGAGAAAACGACGGATCCTTATCTGGGCCTTGATAAACGTATGACGGCAGCTTCAACCACTTCGGTGAAGATTGAGGATATTGCCGCCTCTCCGGCTTCTTCCGTAACAGAGATGATGCAAGGACGTGCATCCGGTGTTCAGATTGTAGCAACTTCGGGTGACCCGGGTTCTGCTTATACGATTCGTATCCGTGGTAATAACTCTATCAACGGATCAAGCGACCCACTGATTGTCATTGACGGTGTACCTTACGATGTATCCCTGAATGGTGCGAATATCAATGACCTTACTAGTTCCCACTCACCGCTTCAGAATGTCAATCCGGCCGATATCGCTAGCATTGAAATTTTGAAGGATGCTGCTTCAACTGCCATTTACGGAACCAAAGGAGCAAACGGTGTGGTTTTGATCACAACAAAACGTGGTGCTAAAAACGAAAAGACGGTCAACTTTAATAGTACTTTCTCTATCAGTCAGGCACCGACCGAGGTTCCTTTGTTGAGTGGTAATAGCCAGAAGACCTTTATTCTGGAAGGAGATCAACATGATCGCGACAGCCGTTCGTCATCCGGAGGATCTTCCAATATGGATAACCTGACGTATCTCCAGTTACGTGACGATCCCAACCGTGATGACTTTTACTATTACAACAATAATTCCGATTGGGTGGATTTAGTGACCCGAACAGGTTATTCCTGGAACAATAATGTATCGCTCCGTGGAGGTGGTAACACGACTCGTTATAGCTTTAGTACCGGTTATCGTACGGACCGTGGTACTGTGATTGGTTCCACTTATAACCAGTTTACAGCTAATTTTAATTTGGATTATAATATCGCAAATAACCTGACTTTTAAATCTTCGATTGGTTATAGCAGATCAACGTCAGGACGTGATGGTACATTAGGACAAATATTTTCATCTCCTGCAAATCCTTTTGATGATGTTAAACCTTTGGGATTGGCTCGTCAGTATCCTGCATTTCTTTCTGTGTATGAAAAAGATGCGGTAGGAAATGATCTGGACGCGTATTATATACCTCGTCCTGAACATGATAATGTTATTTATAGCAGATATTATTACAATCCTCTGGCATGGACAAAGTATACTTCACGCGAAATCTTGAATAATGATTTTCGCAGCAATGTATCTATTGACTGGGAGATTTTCAAAGGGATTCGTTTGACCAGTCTTGTCTCTGTAGCCTTCTCCAATAGTGGTGATCAAAGATTTATTCCCAGTGAAGCGACAAACCGTGACTGGGATGACCGATATGTGAACTACACTAGTAAGTCAAATAGCAACAATCAAGTAATCAATCAGGAGAACATCTTGTCTTTCCAGAAGACCATTCGTGACATTCACATCATAACCGGAAATTTAGTTTCCCGTATACGTTATGATAGAAACAGTTCGATCGGTATGAGCGCGACCAACACCGGTTCTCCTTTTGCCAGTGGGGTCGATGCTTCCAATAGATGGTTAAGTCTTTCCGGTGGTGAAGGGCACGGAGGTAATCTTTCCGGAATCGCATCCTTGCACTATTCCTTGTTAGACCGGTATATTGTACAGACCACGGTCAACCGTACGGGTAGTTCCAAGTTTGGACCGGCTCAACGTTGGGGCACATTCCCTACCATTGCGCTTCGTTACCGTCTTTCCGGCGAGCCCTTTATGGCTTTCTCTAACGATTGGTTGAGCGAATTGAGTCTTATCTATTCCTATGGTTTTAGTGGTAATGAGCCAAGGAGTACAGCCGCCTATATCTCCAGATATTCGCAATCAGGTTCTTATCTGGGAGAGTATGGTATCACAGCCAATAACCTCTTGTTGAGCTCTTTGAGATGGGAGAAAAGCCGTACGCATAACTATTCAGTTCAGTTAGGTTTGTTTAAAGACCGCATTACTATGAAAGCGGAATATTACGATAAACTGACCACAGACCTTTTGACAGACCGCGTTATGCCAAGTACTTCCGGATACACCAAACGTGAAACAAACTTTGGATCGTTAAGTAACAAAGGGTATGAATTAGAATTCAACGCTGAAATCTTAAAATCTAAACTCAGATGGAGTGTCTACGGCAATTTCGCTGCGAACCGAAATAAGATTACCTATTGGCCGGAAGAGTTGATTCAGAATGTGGATGGAGATATCACATGGTCTGCAGGTAACGAAAACACTGGTTATCCCGCTCTGATTCGTGAAGGTGATCCGCTTGGTTCTTTCTATGGTTTTAAGTTTAAAGGTGTTTTTGCAGAGGATGCTGATGCTGTGGCACGCGATGCCCAAGGCAATGTCATGCTCGACCTTGATGGCACTGCCAAGAAGTTGACATGGAACAGAAGTTATAATTTTACCGGAGGTGATGCGATCTACGATGATTTGAACCATGATGGTATCATCAGTAACCGTGACCGTACGTTGATTGGTGATGCCAATGCCGATTTCTTCGGAGGTATCGGATCAAAGTTGTCATGGAATCGTTGGAGACTGGATCTCTTCTTCCAATTCCAGGTGGGTAATGATATTATAAATGCCGCCCGCAAAGATCTGGAAGCCCAGAATGGAGGTACCAATAGTAATGTAAATCAGGCTCAGTCGGTGATGCGTCGTTGGAGAAAACAAGGGGATGTGACTGATATGCCTCGTGTTATTTTTGCAACACATTATAATTCTGCCGGTAGTGATAAATATGTGGAAGATGGTTCCTATCTTCGATTGAAGAGTTTGGCGTTAACCTATGACATTTCTCAGAATTTCTGTAAGAAAATCGGAATGCGTAATGCAAGTTTGACCTTCAACGCATACAATCTGCTCACAGTTACCAACTACAAAGGCCAGGACCCTGAAATATCAATAGGTGGAGGTATCGGAAACATGGGTGTGGACAATAGCCGTACCGCAGTACCCCGTTCATATACCATTAATCTTGCTTTAACCTTCTAAATGTGATGATTATGAATACAATATTTAAAATATCAAAAATAAAGCTCTTCTTATTTGCCGCATTAGCCACAGGTATGGGTAGTTGCAGTTTGCTCGATCCCAACCTGGATAATGAAATCACGTTGGATGACATGTGGAAGAAGAAGGAAGACGTAGATAAAGCGCTTGTGGCCGCTTATGATCAAGTGCAAGGTTGTACCCAACGGTTTTATGAGTGGGGTGAACTTGGCGGCGAACTTCTCAATTCCGATCAAGGTGGCTATCGTGATATCTTTAATCATGAACTTAATGAAACGATGTCTGTCGCCAGTTGGTCTTCTGTCTATGGAGCCATCAGTAAAATCAATCTGGTGTATGCTTATGCGCCTGCAGCTCAGGCTGTAGATGCCACATTTAAGATGGAAGATCTGGAGTATCTTATGGGTGAGTGTATTGCTTTACGCTCCATGTGCTATTTTTATCTGGCACGCACCTATTTGGAAGCCCCTTATGTAGAAGAGGCCTCTTTGACCGATTTACAGAATTATATCGTACCTCCAATGGATCGATATAAATTAATGGATACTGCTCGCCTTGGTCTTCTGAAAGCGTTACCGCTTGTACGCGCATCGTGGCCTTCTCCTGACAACTTCTCAGATCCAGCCATGCGTGCTCCTACAGTGAAAGGTCGTATATCAAAGCCTGTAGTCTACGCTCTGTTGGCAGATATTTATCTGACAATGGCTTCTGAAGTAGATAATCTCAATCTTGCAAAAAAGATCAAGATCAATGGAACCTCTGCTGAGTTTTATGAAAAAGCGAACGCCTATGCTGATTCTGCTATTAACTATAAAACCCAGTATGACACTTATGGCTTGACATCCGGCGATAGATGGCTCACAAACTTCTATCCCGGCAATGTGAATGAAACGATCTTTGCTATTCAATACATGAGAAATACCACAACTTCTTTTGCTGATATTGGCTGGATGTGGGACACATTTCGTGATGGAGGTCTCGTATGGCAACCTAACGTCTTCACCGAGACCTATAAGCAGTGGCAGGGTGAAAAAAGAGATCAGCCTGTTGACGATGATGAGCGTGGTAAAGGTATTTCCTTTCTTTTGTCGTCCTCAGGATCCAATTCTACCGTAAATGGATCTATTATATGGAAATTTGTCGGCATTCGCGAAGATGAACAAGGTGCTGATGAAAACCGTCGGACGATCGGTGTGAACGATGCGATCAACTTTACGATCTATCGTGTTGCCGAGATGTATCTAATTAAAGCCGAAGCTTTAAACTGCTTAGATCTTCGTTCAGAGGCTGCTGATGCACTTTTAAAAGTTCGCGAGCGTGCTGTGCCCTCTATTTCAGATTTGCGTACAGACAGAGAATTTTTGGTTCAATCTGCGCTGGCATCGAAGACCCTTGTAGAGTTTGAAGACGAACTACTTGCTGAAAGAGCTGCTGAACTTGGTGCTGAAGGCAAGAGATGGTTTGATCTTGTTCGCTTTGCAAAACGCAGAATGAATACTGATCCGGGAAATGCCAAATACGTCATCATTGATCGTATTGTGGAAGCGCGATCGAATCAAACACAAAAGCCCAAATGGGAAGCCAAACTCTTCCGTGAAGATTCCTGGTTCTTCCCCATTTCACGTACCGAGTTGGATAACAACAAACTGTTAAAACAGAACGCTTACTATTCTACTGATTTCTCGGTAAAGTAATAAACAGGATGAGTAATTTGAAATAGTAACATTACGAAAAACAACGAAATATGAAACGAATATTCAATATAGTATTATCCGGCATGTTAATCTGTCTTGCGTTTTCTTTCTCTTCCTGTAAAGAGGACGCTGTAGAAAGACCTGTTACGCAAAAAGAGCAGGTGATGATAGCCGAATACCTTGCTTCCAGAGAAGATTATAGTCTTTTCAAAGAGATCGCGGATAAAGCAAAAAAATTCAGAAACTATAAAGAC
>JAQUZH010000029.1 GCA_028691445.1 Bacteroidales bacterium
TCTCTTGATGATCTCTGCTCTACGCTCTTTTTCAGGATCCCAATAGATGGGCTTATACCTAAACTCGCGCAATCCCTTTGATTTTGGAAAAAGTAAACTCATAGCGCCCTCCTTGTATTCTTGAATTAAAACGCTAAGGTAGTCATTTTCTTTTGTTGCGCTGGCTATCGGTTATTTTTTTAACGCGTTTGACGAAGATATCATCGCGCGACATCGGACGGATGTAGTCGTACCACACAAAGCGATCCAGATACATTATCTTCCGGGTCGTGAGGTTTTCCATCGGCTTCATGATGCCAGTCGTTTCGGGATACATCTTGATACGCTGCATTTTACGGTTCTGCAGTTCCATCTCCAAAAAGCTACTTTCGCACTTGACCATGCCGATCAGCGAACTATCCTTACTGTCTTCGGGATAATAGATGGTCAGCACGTTGCCGGATACATCAATGCGCCGAAGGTCGCCCAGGGAATCAAAGCGGGCATACATCTCTTTTCCGGCTACCTGATCGAAATGAATGGAATCGCGGTTTTGACAGGCAAAGACATACCCCTGAACATGGGCTTTTTCAATGGTACTGTCGTTCATATAGACCTGGATAAATTCACCAAAGAGCTGATAATTGTCGCTCCAAACGATCGGATCGGTATACATATTGATGATTGAATCTTTGCTCGAAAGAGCCATTGAGTCGCAGACGGCCTGCATGCGGGTACCATAGGCTCGCACACCGTAGTAGCCGATCACTTGTTTGTAAATCGTATCGAGAACAACTTTCTGCGGTTCGGCCAATCTCTTGTTTGCTAACGAGTCGCTGCCAGGATTTGAGTTGGCAGCAAACGCAGTGGAATCAACGGGATGCGCCAACAGCGTGTCTGCCTTAGCGACGGCATACGACTGATAGGTCATGGCTGTATCGCGTGACTGAACGATTGAGTCTTTTTGTGCCTCGGTGGTCTTCATCCTTTTGTTGGGAATCGGATTATTGCCCCACACGGTATAGGCTTTCAACGTATCTGCATGAATATACAGCGTATCCTTTGTGGAATAGTCCACGCAAAGAGCCGAATCTGTGACCATGGAATACTCTTTGATCTCATCGTAATAGCCATAGTTTCCTTTCAGGATGGTCTTCTGAATCGTATCGTTAACGTACATGTGACCGAACACTTCAGAATAGCCTTTGACGCGATCGTAAAAGATAGAATCACCGGTCATAAGGGTTCCCTTGTTATGGATGGAGGTGCTGTCGAGCAACATGGAGGTTTCCAGCTGGGTATTATACCATCCTCTGTGCGAAAGGATTGTTGTGCTGTCTGAGAGTATCTTGGAAGGTCCGAGAATAGTCGCAATCTTTGAAACGGTGTTATAGACGAGCGTGTCAGAAAAGAGGTTCATCTTTGGATTCTTCAGCTTGACTTCGTATTGGAAGATCGCGTTCTTGCTGGCTGGATTGTACTGTCCAAAAGCAGAAGAAAGTTCGTTTTCTTTGTCTATGACGACTCCTCCTTCAAAAAAATAGGCCAGATTAAGGGCGCGGTCATAGTTAAAACTATCGGTGAGCAGTGTAACGGCATTCTCTTTGTCTTTCAGACTGAGGCTTTCCATTCGTACATTGCGACGCAGACGCGCCATCTTTGTATTGCCGTCATAATAGAGAAAGTCGCCATACACAAAGAGGGTGTCGCCTTGCTCCATACGCACGTTGCCAAAAGCTTCGATTGAGTTTTTTTCTTTATAGAAATAGGCTGTATCACAATAGAGATACGTACTGTCATGTCTGAATATGACATCACCGGTAATGACCTGGGCACCGGGCACTTTGGTCTCATTGTAATTCCAATCGTTCGCTTGCAGAAAATCAACCTTTGTTCGGTTGGGCTGAGTTTTTACTTTTTGAGCAACTATCTGAGCAAAGGAAAGGGAGATAAAAAGAAATAAAAGGACTCTTTTCATACATGGTTACTCTTTGACCCAACCTTTATATTGGAAATCACATTTTTTCCACTTCTCATTGATCCTTACGTAGGTGCTCTTTTGCTTCTCTGAGATCCATTTTCGAAGTACTTTATCTTTCTTCGCCATCTCTACAATACCCTTCAGCTCCTGAAAGTCTTCTCCTGTATTGGCTACATGCCCTTCAATGCGCTTCTTTAGTCTAACGATGGCGCACACTTTCTTATTGGACGCCCTGTCAATCATCAGGAAAGGCTTGGATAGTTCACCTTCTTTCAGCGATACAATGCTCTTTCCTACTTCAGGAGGTAGTTCATCCAATTTGAAACGAGAAGTGGAGTAGGCCCCTTGCAAACTGTTTGCCATATTACCACGGTTGCTGCGGGTCGCTTTGTCTGTTGAGAAATACATGACTGCCTGCTCAAAGGAGAGTTCATTCTTTTTGATCGCTGTAGAAATGGAATCCAAACGGATCAACGCCGCTCCAATCTCCGAATTGGATGGCACCGGGTTTATCAATATGTGACGGCAGTTTACCCTGTCACCGCGTTTCTCTATCAACTGAATAATATGATAACCAAACTCCGACTTCACGATCTTTGAGACACGTTTCGGATCGGTCAGATTAAAAGCAACTTCCGCAAACTCGGGTACAAACTCTCCTTTTCCTTTAAAGCCCAATTCGCCTCCTCTGCGAGAAGAACCGTCTTCTGAATAGAGTGTGGCTAAGGTCGAAAACTCTGTTTCACCTTTGTTGACCCGGTCGGCAAACTCCCGCAATCGGCTCTTGACGCTTTCAATCTCCTCTGCTGACACCATGGGTTCTACAATCAGTATTTGAGCCTCCACCTGCGTAGGAATAAACGGGATACTGTCTGCCGGCAATTTACTGAAATAACGCCTTACTTCGGACGGAGTGGCATTCACGTTCTTCACCAGATTATCTTGTACTTTGGTTATAGTGATCATAGTACGAGCCTGTGGACGCCATTTTTCTTTAATTTGATTCAATGTCATACCATAATACTGTTCCAGTTTTTCCGCCGAGCCTACCCCACGTATCACTTCGTTTAATCGATACTCAACGCGCTCGATGACCTCCTGATCAGAGACCTCAATACTATCCAGTTTGGCTTGATCCAGATAAAGCTTTTCAATGGCTAATTGTTCGGGGATAAAACAGTATGGATCGCCCTCCATCTTCGTCTCTTCAGAAAGAAAGTCTTTTAATCTGCTTTCCACTTCGGATTTTAGAATCGGCTCGCCGCCTACCACCCAAACCACTTCATCGATGACATTGTCATTCTGCGCTGCAAGTGGATTTGTAAAAACAAAAGATTGCATCAAACTGAGTAATGCAATCATATATACCGCTATTCGTATTTTCATAAATATCCGCTGTTATTTCGTTATTATTACATTATCTGCTTCCTTTTCGTAGAGCTTTTTCATAAACCCTTTCATGAAATCCATCTTCCGCTGATTTAAAATCGTCTCACGGATGGAGCTCTGAGCATATTCAAAAGGACTTTTCTGACCTTTCAGCAAATAATCGTCTATGTATAGAAGATAGATAAAAGAGCTGTCTTTTACCTCTAGTTTGTCGTTGTTCTGAATAAAAGATTCGTTACTCTTAATCTCGTATGGAATTCGTTCTTTTAGATCTTCAAATACCACCCATTTATCTACAAAGTAATCGTAGTCAACCGCATTTTGAAGCGAGTATTTCTCAAGCAAAGTCAAATTCTTTGCCGTTGGGTTGCAATACCACTCCCTTACTTGATCGATTTTAGGAGCATCAACCAGGAGCTTCAGAAAAACACCTTTGATGAGACTTTCTTCTAATATCAATTGAGCAAAATGCGCTTTGTAATAGGCCATCAATTCGTCGTCACTGATAGTCGCATCTACTTTGTTATTCAACAACTGCTGTTGATATTGATAGACGATTAATGAACGGCGATATTGCTCTACAAGCTTATTGATTTCGTCATTCTTTTCGATATTATTTCTCGCCTTCTCATAGAGTAGGGTTTCTTCCACCCAGTTCTTGATATAGGAGTTGATATAATCCAAACTGTCTGAGTCTGTTATACCTTGGGGCACAACAGACTCAAGGTCTTCTTTGTATAAAAACTGTCCTTTATATTCAGCCACCGGAGTCTTTCCTGTATCATTGCTTTTTTTTGTACAGGAAGAGAGGGTAAGAAGGAATAGTAGAAGACAATATATTTTGTACATAGCTGCTTTAGTTTTGAACGCTACGCAAGACTTCCTCGTTGATTTCGACTTTAAACCGCTGTTTTAATGATTTGACCCACTCTTCTTCCAAATAATTCTGATAATCAGAGGTAATCTCTCCACGAACATCTTCATAGGAAGCGGGGGTGTACTTCAGATTCTTACCCGACAGAAATACTTCCGGATAGAGGGAATCAACTTTCATTGTTCCTGTTTTATAGGCTAGTTTGTCTACGATCGGATTCGTTCCTTTCTCAAACAATGCTTTTTTGATCTTCACCTGAGACTTACCGTCCTTGGTGAAAGTACGACTAAACACAGCTGGAATCGAATCTTCAGGAAGCTTTTTCATGAGCTTCTTTGCAGATTTTGCCACTTTCGAATCTGTACATTGAACAATATATCCCTTATAATGAGGCTTTTCCCATTTATAGTTTTTCTTGTTCTTCTCAAAGAAGCTCTGTATTTTCTCTTTTTCTTTGGTTGCTTTATCCCAAACCTCACGGTTACTAATTTCAAACAACAGAATACCATCTCTGTACTCTTGCATCAGGTGTCCAAACTCAGGGTATTTAGCCTCCAGATGTTTGTTTTCATAATCTAAAACAGAATAGACTTCAAACTCCTGCAGTTTTTCTTTCATCGCATCCAAAGCCAAAAGAGAGCGAGTCTGTGCGTTCGTGGATACATACTTCGCAAAGTCTTCGATCGTAAAGTTGACCCCTGCTAATTGAAACAAATCTCCCTTCTTTGCTTTCAACTCAGCGATAAAGAGCGAGTCAAACGGGAAACCGTGATCGGCCATTGTATAGAGAGACTGGTAAGCTGACTGATTGGGAGAAAAGCTATATTCTGCCTTCAATTTATCCACTAACGCAAGGGTTCCGATATTTTGACGGGTGTTACTTCTGATCTTTTCCGACAGCTCTTTTTTCTTCTCTTCATAAGAAGGCAAAAAGCGCTTGTCTTTCAATAAGACTATATGCCATCCGAATTCGGTACGGAAAGGCTTGGAAAGCTCTCCTTTCTGCATGGCAAATACGGCTTCTTCAAACTGTTTGGTCATTCTTCCGGTACCAAACCAAGGAAGTTCACCGCCTTTCACAGCAGTTCCTTTATCATCTGACTCCTGTTTGGCAGTCGCAGCAAAGTCGCCTCCCTCGTTTAATTTCTGATAGATGTCATTTATCTTCTGTTCGGCAGCTATCTGCGCCTGAGAGTCTGCATCCTTGGATACCATTTTCAAGATGTGCGCTGCCAGAAATTCTCCTTGATCAGCTCTTCTGTTGGTTACTTTCACAATGAAATATCCGCCCTGAAACTTGGAAGGCATGGAGATCTCTCCCGGCTGCATGTTATATACGAGCGTTTCAAATTCATAAGGAGCATTGAAGACAGGGACATAACCTAAGAATCCACGGTTGTTCTTCGCTGTGGGATCTTCTGAATATTCGACTGCCAACTGATTAAAATCAGCATTCTTTTTGAGTGTTTTCTCGCGGATAGAAAGTGCTTTCTTGTAGGCAGCCAACGTATCTGAAGAGGATCCCGGTTCGGGAATATTGATATAGATATAGCTTGCTTCCACGTTCTCTTTCATCCGGTTGTAAGCTTCCTGAAACAGGCTTTCTTCCGCTTTCTTATCAGTCAGATATGGTTCTATCAGCTGTCGGCGATACCCATCAAGTTCGTTGCGGAAAGTTGCTATCGTATCCAGTCCTTCTGCTTCGGCTGCGGCTACCTTTAATCTGAACTTGACAAACATAGCCACATACTCATCGAGACTCTTTCGGTCGGATGAGGTGGCTGGATTGTTCTTGTTGTATATATACTCAAACTCAGACTTTTGTATTTTTTTCCCGTTTACCGTCATGATAACAGGATCTGCCTCTTGTGCCACAAGAGAGAAACATGAAAAAACTGAAGCTATTACCGCTATTTTTCTACCAATCGTATGCATTCTCTTTGATTAATTAATAGTACGTTTATCAATAACGTAAAACGGTTTTAAAAAGTATTTATTGCCCAAACTATATCGCAGAAAGCTCTTTCAGGTGAATTAGAAGGATTTGAAACCCATGATTTCGCGCACCTCTTTGATCGTTTTGGATGCACTTTCACGCGCCTTCTCAGCTCCTAATCGGGAGACTTTCCTCAGATATTCATCGTCATTCTTTATGTCAAGGATACGTTCGCGAATAGGAGAGGTCACTGCAATAATATCTGCAGCAAGCTGCTTTTTCAAATCGCCGTATCGGATCTCACACTTGTTCCATTTCTCTTCGTAAAACTGAACGACTTCGGGCGTACTTACCACTTTCAGGATGGTAAACAGATTCTCGATACACTCAGGTTTGACAGAATCCATCGCTGTTGGTCCTTGGTCTGTCAAGGCTTTTTTGACTTTCTTCTCTATCTCTTTCGGATCATCCATGAGATAAATACAATTGCCTTCAGACTTTCCCATCTTTCCGCTTCCGTCCAATCCAGGGATCTTGATCAACTCAGATCCAAAATTGTAGGCGGTTGGTTCGGGGAAATAGTCTACACCATAAAAGTTATTGAAACGGCGTGCAAAACGACGAGTCATTTCCAAATGTTGTTCCTGATCTTTTCCTACAGGTACTTTGTTCGCTTTATGAATAATGATATCGGTAGCCATCAAAACAGGATAAGTCAAAAGTCCCGCATTGATATTCTCAGGTTGTTTACGAGCCTTTTCTTTAAAAGAAGAAGTCTTTGCAAGTTCGCCCATATACGCGTGCATATTCATAAGAAGATAAAGCTCCGATACTTCAGGCACATCACTCTGAATAAAAATAGCACTCTCTTCAGGATCTATTCCGGCAGCCAGATAGTCTGTTAATACATTCTTGACGTTCTCATGCAAAAGCTTTGGATCTGGATGTGTGGTCAATGAATGAAGATCTGCAATAAAGAAATAACAGTTATTTTCCTTTTGCATCTTTATAAAATTGCGCAATGCGCCGAAATAATTACCCAGATGAAGATTTCCTGTAGAACGAATTCCACTGACAACAGTTTCCATAAATATATGTATAAAAGACTACTACTACTGATTTTTGAGACGCAAAGGTAATAGATTTCAGGAAAAGAAATGACTAAACCTCTTAAAAATAAACCTATTTGACTGTCAAATACAAAATCGCAAGATATTGTCAGTGTGCCTCAAGCCAGTTAGTACCCCATCCACAATCTGCTTTTAAGGGCACAAGCAAAGCAATCGCATGTTCCATCTCTTCAATAACGATTCGCTCCACTTGTTCTTTCTCGGATATCAAAACGTTAAAGTTGAGTTCGTCGTGTACCTGAAGGATCATCTGAGAGGAAAGTCCCTCTTCCTTAAACCGACGGTAGATATGCACCATGGCAATCTTTATGATGTCAGCTGCACTCCCTTGAATGGGCGCATTGATTGCATTCCGTTCCGCATATCCGCGAACAATTGCATTGCCGGAGTTTATATCGGGCAAAAATCGTTTCCTGTGACACAAGGTTTCTACATAGCCCTTTTCCTTTGCCTCGCGGATAGACTTTTCCATATACTCCTTTACTTGTGGATAGTTGGCGAAATAGCCTTCGATCAACTCTTTTGCTTCCGCGCGACTTATAGCCAAACGCTCGGAAAGACCGAAGACCGAAATGCCATAGATAATGCCAAAGTTTGCGGTTTTTGCTTTTCTTCTCATCTCTTTATCTACTGCTTCCAAAGGCACTTTGTATATCTTTGCGGCGGTCGCGGTATGGATATCGGCACCTGAATGAAAGGCTTCGATCATATTTGCATCTTTACTGAGATGTGCCATAATGCGTAATTCAATCTGCGAATAGTCGGCAGAAAAGAATAAGCAGCCATCGTCTGGGATAAAAGCTTTACGGATATCTTTTCCGTCTTCATCTCTTATCGGGATATTCTGAAGGTTGGGATTGCTGGAACTAAGCCGTCCGGTCGATGTGACTGTCTGATTAAACGACGTATGAATCTTACCGGTGCTGGGTTGTATCAAAAGAGGTAATGAATCAATATAGGTGGACAAAAGTTTTTTAAACCCTCTAAACTCCAAAATCTTTTCGACCACGGGATGTTTGTAACGCATGCTCTCCAACACCTCTTCGGATGTGGAGTACTGACCACTCTTGGTTTTCTTTGCTTTCTCAACAATGTTCAGTTTGTCGTATAACACCTCTCCAACCTGTTTCGGCGAACTGATATTAAATTCGACACCGGCAAGCTGATAGATCTCTTGCTCAATTTGCTTCATCTTGGAAGTCATTTCCTGGGAAGATAAAGCCAGCGAGGAAGAATCAAGCCGGATGCCGTTGCTTTCTATGGAAGCCAGCACGCGGACCAGAGGCATTTCGACTTCGTAAAACAGATGCTCGAGATTATTTTTTTTCAGTTCCGGTTCAAGCACCTCCTTCAACTTCATTGTGACGTCTGCATCTTCTGCTGCATAAATCGCAATCTTATCAAGGGGAACATCTCTCATACTTTGTTGATTCTTTCCCCTGGGTCCGATCAACGCTTCGATCTCTATTGTTTGGTATTTCAAATAGACTTCGGCAAGATAATCCATTCCGTGTCTCAATTCGGGTTGAAGAAGGTAATGGGCAATCATGGTATCAAAAAGAGCGCCGCAAACTTCCACCCCATAGTTTTGCAACACAAGCAAATCATATTTCAGGTTCTGACCAATCTTGGTCGCGCTGTTTTGGAACAATGGACGAAACAGATCCACTCTTTTTTGCGCTTCCGTCAGATCTGCAGAAATGGGAACATAAAACGCCTGATTGGGAGTGATACAAAAACTCATTCCTACCAATTGAGCGACGATAGGGTCAACTCCGGTGGTTTCTGTGTCAAAACACCAGGAATCTGAGGAAGATAATTGCGCTATCAGACGACCTATTTCTTCTTCATTATCAGCAATTTGATAGTTTTGAACCTCTTGATTATAGCCTCTGAGAATTGAATATTTTGAATCGTCCTCACTCTCGGTCGGAATTTCCGCAAAGAGATCGCCTTGAACGGGTTGCTGTTTGGCTTGTTTTGGAGCCGACTGCGTCAAAAGTCTGTCAGACAGATTCCGGAATTCCAACTCTTCGAAGAGTTCGCGAAGTCGGGGCTCATCGATCGCTTCCCGAATGAGTTCGTCCATTTTCAGTTCGATGGGAACATCCAGTCGTATCGTTGCCAGAAATTTTGAGAAAGTAATCTTCTCTCTGTTCTCCTCGACTTTGATTTTCAACGCACCTTTCAGTTTGTCTGTGTTTTCCAGAAGTTGTTCGATACTCCCAAACTCAGAGATCAACTTTTGTGCAGTCTTCTCTCCGACGCCGGGGCATCCCGGAATATTATCCGAAGCATCGCCCATGAGTCCGAGTAAGTCGATAACCTGAACGGGAGACTGAATGGCATATTTATCACACACCTCTTTTGCACCGAGCAATTCATACTCTTTATCTCCAAATTTCGGACGATAAATAAATACGTTCTCAGAGACTAACTGTCCGTAGTCTTTATCCGGTGTCATCATATAGACAGTGTAGCCCAAATCACCCGCTTTACGCGACAACGTGCCAATCACATCATCCGCCTCAAAACCGGGAACCTCCAGAATGGGAATCCGGAACGCTTTAATGATCTCTTTGATGATGGGAACAGAGATTCTGATATCTTCAGGAGTTGATTCACGTTGTGCTTTATACGCTTCATATGCTTCATGTCTAAAGGTAGGTCCGGCCGGATCAAAAGCCACACCCACATGCGTCGGGTTCACCTTTGTCAGCACATCATTGAGCATATTTACAAAACCGAATATCGCAGATGTGTTTAAACCTTTAGAGTTAATTCTGGGATTTTTGATAAACGCATAGTAAGCACGAAAAATCAATGCATAAGCATCGACGAGGAATAATTTCTCCATTTCTTTCAAATTTGTGGGGTAAAAGTACAAAAATAACTCCAATACGCATTTTATTATTACTTTTGTAGCCAAATTGTTTTTATGAGAACCCTTTTATCAGAGATCAGACTACCCATAGAACAAGAACTGAAACAATTTAGGTCCTTGTTTGAAACCGAACTGCAAACAGACAGTCCGATTCTGGAAGAGGTATTGAAATACATCAGGCAGAAACAAGGCAAGATGATGCGTCCTGTACTTTTTTTCTTAATCTCAAAAGCGTTTGGAAAAACAACTTCAGCCACTTATCATGCTGCTCTTTCCATCGAGTTACTTCATACAGCCAGCCTTATTCACGATGATGTGGTGGATGAAAGCGATAAACGCAGAGGACAAGCATCAGTCAATGCGATGTACAATAACAAGGTATCTGTCCTTTCCGGCGATTACTTACTGGCGCTGGCTTTGGAGCAATCGGTGCAAACAAACAACCTTCCTATCGTACAAAAAGTATCGAAACTCGGACAAGTACTTGCCCAAGGTGAACTGCTTCAATTATCATCTGTGGCAGGAAAACTGATGAACGAAGAGACCTATTTAAAGATCATCTACAAGAAAACAGCCGCCTTATTCTCAGCTTGCTCTGAAACTGCGGCAATTTCCGCCAACTGCACACCGGAAGATATTGAGAGCGCAAGACTCTTTGGAGAATACCTGGGCCTTTGTTTCCAAATCAAAGACGATATCTTTGATTTCTTTGATAGCAAGGAAATAGGAAAACCGACAGGGAATGACTTAAAAGAGGGAAAACTAACACTACCGGTTATCTATATTATCAATAACCTGGGGCTAAAAGAGGCGGAAACTCTCGCCTACAAAGCAAAAGAACGGAGAGCCAGCGAAGAAGAAATTGCCACGCTGATTGAGCTCACCAAACAGCACGGAGGCATTGAATATGCCACTTCTGTAATGCTCAGCTACAAAAAGAAGGCTGCTGAACTTCTTACTTTGTTACCCGAAAGCGAAATAAAGCAAGCTCTTCTATTGTATCTGGATCTGATTGTTGAGCGCGAAAAATAACAGCGAATCCTTCTTTTCAGAAAAACCCTCTTCCTCTACTTTTCAAACTCCTTTATAAGAGCATCAACCAACCGGCTTGATCCTATTCTGAATAGATCTTTGGTCAACCACTCCTCTCCAAGCACCTCTTTGACTAAGGTATAATAGACAACAGCCTGTTCGCAGGAAGAGACCCCTCCGGACACTTTCAACCCTATTTTAGTATTGTACAGCTCATGGTATCTCTTTATCAGTTTGCACATCACATACACATCCTCTGGTGTAGCACCTTTATCTGTTTTCCCTGTGGATGTCTTGATAAAATCAGCACCGGCAAAGATCGCAAGAAGAGATGCTTTTGACACTTCAGACGCATCTCTAAGCAACCCTGTTTCCAGAATTACCTTGAGCAGTTTGCCTCTGCACGCATCTTTAATCTCAGAGATCTCTTCGATCATCGAATCATAGTCACCCGCCCGAAAGAGACCTTGTTGCATCACAATGTCAATCTCTTCGGCGCCGTCCGCAATCGCCAACGAAACTTCAGCAATCTTTACCTCAGTAAACGTTTGAGAAGTCGGGAAAGAACCTGCCACCACCACGTTGTTTACCTCCTCTTCTTCGAGCGTATCTCTGACTATCTCTGCAAAACAAGGATAGACACAAATGCCCGCCACGTTTGGAAATCCGGGATGTTCTTCACCAAAAACATTTACACGCTGAACCAGTTTTTGAATAGTATCATCGTTATCCTCACTATTCAAACTAGTCAAGTCGATACAACTAAACAAAGACTTATAGACCTCCAAAGACTCATTCTCCTTGAGTTTTTTCTTTAAGATTTTATCAACCGTTGCTTTTATCTGACCCTCCGTTTCCTCGCAAGGGAACTTCGCCAGGATCGTTTCAAATGAACTCATTTTATATTATATTAATTTATTGTTTTGTAAATGTCTCTCTTTATCACGCAGGGTTTTCTTTTGAATAGTAGCCTCAAAAGCCTCTGTAAGGTTGACTCCCGTTTGATTTGCCAAACAGAGTAACACCCATAGCACATCAGCCAACTCCTCACTCAGTCCCTCCTTCTTTTCACCCTCCTTGAACGACTGTTCGCCGTAGGTTCGAGCCATAATGCGGGCAAGTTCGCCGACCTCCTCCATCAAAATGGCCGTGTTGGTCAGTTCGTTGAAATAGCGGACTCCATAGGTTCGGATCCACTCATCCACCTGTTTTTGCGCTTCATCCAATGTCATTATTCCTTGTTTTTAGAATCAAATAAAATCGTAACCGGACCATCATTAACTAACTCCACTTTCATGTCAGCACCAAAGACTCCTTTTCGCACCTCTTTCCCTGTTTCAACACCCAGGCGACGGCAGAAAGTGTCATACATAGGCTGTGCATAATCCCCTTTCGACGCTCTGATGTACGAAGGACGATTGCCCTTCTTTGTCGAAGCAAACAAAGTAAATTGGCTCACGGCCAATATGTCACCGCCCACTTCCTCAATGGACAGATTCATCACGCCATGCTGATCATCAAAGATTCGAATCTTAGCTATTTTCTGGACCAGCCAGTCAATATCTTCATCTGTATCAGCATCTTCAACACCTACAAGCAAAAGGAAGCCGCGATCGATTGTAGAAATCAATGCTCCACTCACGACAACTGAGGCACTCCTCACTCTTTGAATAACCACTCTCATACGATACTTCTCATTAACTCGTTTATATACTCATCAGGGAAATTACTTTTCACTCCGCAATCCCGCTAACAACACACTTGTTTTCTTCACTCCGATCAACGCTTCAAGTTCCTCTCTGGACGCACTCTTTATCCGTTTCACGCTCTTAAACTGTTCCAAAAGCAGCCCCTTTGTCTTCTTTCCGATCCCTTTCACGCCATCAAGTTCAGACAACACCTGCCCTTTGCTTCTCTTTTTTCGATGAAAGGTAATTCCAAAGCGATGCGCTTCATCTCTGAGTTGTTGAATCAGCCGCAACGACTCAGAGTTCTTATCCAGATACACAGGCGTCGAGTCGCGGGGAAAATAGATCTCTTCCAATCGCTTGGCAATGCCAATCACACTCATCTTGTCAAACGCTCCAATCCGTTGCAATGCTGCACAAGCAGAGCTCAATTGCCCTTTTCCCCCATCCACAATGACAAGCTGAGGAAGAGGCGTCTCTTCATTCATCAAGCGCGTATATCTGCGGGTAAGGATCTCTTCCATGGAAGCAAAATCATTGGGTCCTTCAACTGTTTTGATGTTGAAATGTCGATACTCTTTCTTGGAAGGCTTGGCGTTTTTAAAGACGACACAAGAAGCCACAGGATAACTCCCCTGAATATTGGAGTTATCAAAGCACTCAATATGCAACGGAAGTTCTTTCAAGTCCAGATCCTTCTGTAAACGAAGTAAGACACGCGTCATACGTTGCTCAGGATTCAACTTTTCCGCTCTTTTGAGGATGTCCAACTTATACTGCTTCACATTGCGCAGAGAGAGCTCTAAAAGCTGTTTACGCTCCCCTCGTTGAGGAATTGTAAACCGCACCCCTCTCAGCTCCAGTTCGACGGGAAACGGAACAATGATTTCACTCGCCGTACTTTTAAACCGCTGTCTCATCTCTGCGATTCCAAGTGAAAGCAGCTCTTCTTTCGTTTCATCCAACCTTCTTTTATATTCAAACGTGTAAGCCTGTACAATGGCACCACGCACCACATGCAAAAAGTTTAAATAACCAGAAGCGCCTTCTTCATCAAAAGAGAAGACATCCACATCATTGATAATACTACTCACGATGGTAGATTTACATCTGTAGTTTTCAAGAATCTGGTATTTCTGTTTCACTTTCTGCGCCTCTTCATACCTGTATTCATTTGAAAGAGCAGTCATCTCCTGATAAAGACGCGAGATCAGCACCGCTACATCCCCCTTTACGATCTCATGTATTTCAGCTATATTCTTCACGTAATCACTCTCAGACTGCAAACCCATGCATGGTCCGCCGCACTTCTTGATATGATATTGTAGGCAGACTTTGTATTTATTTCGCGCTATCTCTTCCGAATCTAACTTCAAAGCGCAATTACGCAACGGATAGATTTCCGCGATCAATTCCAGCATTGTCTTCACCATAAACACCGAACTATACGGCCCGAAGTAAACAGAACCATCGCGAATAAACTGTCTGGTACTAAAGACGCGGGGGAATCGTTCCTTTTTGATGCAGATCCAAGGATAGGTTTTATCATCTTTGAGCAGTACATTGTAGTGAGGCTTGTACTGTTTAATCAGATTGTTTTCCAATAAAAGAGCATCCTCTTCAGATTCGACTACAATGTATTTGAGATCCGCAATGTGTCGCACCATCACGCGCGTCTTAGGCGAAGGAACATCTTTATTGAAATAGGAAGAGACTCTTCTTTTCAGATTCTTGGCCTTCCCTACATAGATCACCACACCTTGATCGTTCAGGTACTGATAAACACCCGGCAAATCAGGCAGACTACTTACGATTCCACGCAAATACTCATCAACTCCTTTAGATTCCTTCCCTTTATCCCTCATTATTATCTTCAAATTCAGCACATTTCATAGACTTCTCTTAAGTAAGTGTTTCACGTGAAACAAAACAAGAGTAAACAGGTTATCGTCCCATCAATACCAGCAGGATATTAATATCGCTTGGGGAGATTCCGGGTATTCGGCCTGCCTGCGCCAATGTTTCTGGATTAATCGTTTCGAGCTTTTGTCTTGCTTCAGTGGAGAGCGCTTGTATCTCTTTGTAATTAATCTTCCCACGAATCCGGATATGTTCCAGTCTATTGACACGATCGGCAATTAAACGTTCGCGTTCGATATACCCTTCATACTTCAGTTCAATCTCAGCAGCCTGAATGATCTCTTCTTTACGGCTTGGAATTTCATCCAACAACGAAGCAAGAGCAGGAATAACATTCACAAGCATAGTTATGGCAAGTTGCGGACGGAGAACCAACGAATGGAGCTTTACTCCTTGTTTGAGAGGCGTATCTCCAATACTTTCCAGGAAACCGTTCACGAGATCTGGTCTGACCGAATAGGATCGCACAAACTCAACAATTCGATTGACCCAGGCTTCCTTCTCACGTATCAGCGAATTTCTTTGTTCAGAAGCTAAACCAATTTCAAAAGATCGCGGCGTCAATCGACGGTCGGCATCATCTTGTCTCAGTAAGATTCTGTATTCGGCACGAGAAGTAAACATACGGTAAGGCTCATCAACTCCTTTCGTAATTAGATCATCAATAAGCACCCCAATGTATGCTTCATCTCTTCCTAAGACAAACGATTCACCTCCGTGCGTATGAATATGTGCATTTACACCCGCCATCAGGCCCTGTCCGCCCGCCTCTTCATATCCGGTCGTACCGTTGACCTGTCCGGCGAGAAAGAGTCCGCTGATCAATTTAGACTCCAGATTTGCATTCAGCTGCGTGGGATCAAAGAAATCATATTCGATCGCATATCCCGGTCTATAGAGTCGAACGTCGCGGAATGAAGGAATCTTTTTTAAAGCGTTCCATTGCACTTCAATAGGCAACGAAGAAGAGAAACCATTCAAATAGTACACATTGCTATTTTCAGACTCCGGTTCTAAGAAGAGAGGGTGCGATTGTTTATCCGCGAAGGTAATTATTTTTGTTTCAACAGACGGACAGTAGCGCGGTCCGATGCTTTTGATCTGTCCGTTGTAGAGAGGAGATTCCGGAAGCGCATTGCGTAAAATAGCATGTACGTCACTGTTGGTCGAGGTAGTATAGCAAGGCAACTGAGTCAGCGGAGTGTAGAGTGCCGGCAAATAAGAGAAGCCGTGCATATACGCTTCCCCATCCTGACGCTCCATCAGATCCAAATCCACACTGCGGATATCAATACGCGCCGGTGTACCCGTCTTCATACGTTGAACATTCAAACCTGCCTCCTTTAATTGGTCAGACAGTCCGTACGACGAAAACTCTGCGATCCGTCCGCCGGGCAACTGCGTACGTCCAAAATGCATCAACCCATTGAGGAAGGTACCATTGGTAAGCACAACAGACGGCGCATTAAATTCCAGTCCAAGGGAAGTACGGACACCATGAACGGTTCCTTTATCCATGATCAGCGAAGTCACCGTATCTTGCCAGATCGCAAGACGGTCTGTATGATCAAGCACATGACGCCATTCTTCAATAAACCGATTGATATCACACTGCGAGCGGGGGCTCCACATCGCCGGACCTTTGGATCGGTTGAGCATACGAAACTGCAAAGAGCTACGATCCGTCACAATGCCCATAAAACCGCCTAAAGCATCAATTTCGCGAACGATCTGTCCCTTGGCAATTCCACCCACGGCAGGATTACAACTCATTTGCGCAATCCTGTTCATATCCATAGTGATCAGAAGCGTCCGTGAGCCTAAGTTCGCAGCAGCAGCAGCAGCTTCACAGCCGGCATGACCTGCGCCTACGACAATAACATCATACTTAAATACCATACGTTATAATTATTCCTTAATCGGGTGCAAAGGTATTACTTTTTCAGCAAAGAAAGCGCTTGATTCTCATTCGCTTCCATATCTTTGCGTGCCTGAGGCGTTTTGTCTTCAATACCACAGAGGTGCAATATGCCATGAATAATGACCCGGTTGAGTTCCTCTTCGTAACTTACGTTAAACTGAACCGCATTAGACTGTACCGTTTCCAGACTGATAAAGATATCCCCTGAAATAATGCTACCCTCGGTATAGTCAAACGTGATGATATCGGTAAAAAAATCGTGGTTGAGATACTCTTTGTTAATCTGAAGAATATGATTGTCATCACAAAAGATATAGGCAATCTCGCCGATCTTCTTCCCATGAGCATCCGCCACTGTTTTGATCCAGGAGTTCATCTCACGTTTCTTAAATGAAGGAACCTTTGCAGTTCCTTCTGCGCAATAAGATATTGCCATTTTGTTGATAATTAGAATGTTACGAAAAAATAAACCTATGCTTGGTAGAAAAACAAGTAACAAAGCAGAATGGCTGCTATGACTCCCGTTGCGTCGGCCAGTAAGCCGCAGCCCACCGAATACCGGGTTTGTTTGACGCCCACGCTACCAAAATAGAGCGCGAGAATGTAAAAGGTCGTATCAGAAGCCCCTTGAAACAAGCAAGAAAGACGTCCGACAAACGAATCAGCACCATAACTTGTCATCGCATCCACCATCATACCGCGTGCGCCACTGCCGCTTAAAGGTTTCATGAAAGCGGTAGGAAGGGCAGGTACAAACTCACTATTGACTCCAAGCGCTTGAAAAAGCAGTCCGATGGAATCCACAACAAAGTCCATCGCACCAGAAGCTCTGAAGACACCGATGCTGACTAAGATAGCCACCAAATAAGGGATCACGGTCACGGCTGTCTGGAAACCCTCTTTGGCTCCTTCGATAAATGCATCGTACACATTGATCTTCTTTCGGACACCGGAGGCTATAAAGGCGATGATGATAGAGAAAAGAAGAAAATTGGATATGGCACTCGAATAAAGCGAGACCGTTGCTTCCGGCAAACTACGAACAAAAAACAACAAACCGGCGATCAGCAAGGAGAGTCCGCCGAACGTAGAGAGAATCACCTTGTCCCAGATACGGATGCGCTGATAGATACACACAGAAAGGATGCCGATCAGCGTCGAACAGAAGGTCGCAATGAGAATCGGCAAGAAGACATCAGAAGGATTAGCAGCTCCGAGCTGGGCGCGATAGACCATGATACTGATCGGAATCAGGGTAAGTCCGGAGGTGTTGATGACCAGAAACATGATCATCGGATTGGAAGCCCTGCTCTTTTCGGTGTTCAACTCCTGAAGCTCTTTCATCGCTTTCAGTCCGAGGGGGGTCGCAGCATTGTCGAGCCCAAGCATATTGGCCGAGAAGTTCATAAACATCGAACCGCTCGCGGGGTGTCCTTTCGGTATATCGGGAAACAAGCGTGAGAACAACGGATAGACAAAACGCGACATCGTTTGGATGAGTCCCCCTCTCTCCCCGATCTTCATAATGCCCAGCCACATGGAAAGTACGCCGGTTAGTCCCAGAGAGATCTCAAACGCGGTCTTGGCAGACTCAAACGTCCCATTCATCATGGCGGTGAAGATCTGAAGATCACCGAAAAAAAGCATCTTTACAGTAGCGACTGCAAATGCAATAATAAAAAAACCTATCCAAATATAGTTTAGTACCATTCTCTCTGATTTGATTTGATTGGATCACAACGTTTGATCGCACGCATAACGGACAAAAATAGCAAGAATGTTCCATTTATCACGCTCAACTCATCTATTTTTGATATTTTTGCGCTCAAAACAGAGACCAATTCAATGAAAAAGAAGAAAGTACTTGTAACATACAAAATGCCGATTGAAGGATACGCCGAACTGTTGAAAGATTTTGATGTTACGTTTTCCGAGGGACAGTCGTTTACAGAGCAAGAGGTAATGGAGGTGATTCAAGACTACGATGCCTTGCTTTCGATGTTTGATTTTAAAGTGACGAAAGAGTTGATTGACAAAGCGACTCGTCTGAAGATTGTATCCAACTATGCGGTTGGGTATGATAATGGGGACGTCAGCTATTGTACAGAAAAAGGAATACAGGTGACAAGCACACCCGAACCGGTTACCCAGCCGACGGCAGACCAAGCCATGGGACTTCTTCTGGCTGTGTCGCGCAACATTGCCTTGTGCGACCAC
>JAQUZH010000207.1 GCA_028691445.1 Bacteroidales bacterium
CGCCTTTGCATAATCCATCATACCCAAGTCCGTCGCATGCGTGCCATCCACCTGTCCATCTGGATTCATCGCAATCTCTTCGTGAGTCATATACGAAAGGTTTTTCACACCTTCTTTTCACAAAGCCTCATAGGCCTTCTTACATTCAATGTTCGAATTCTTATATCGATCCGCCTCCTGTTGACTGGTAAATTCACCGGCATATCCATCATGCTCCACGATCAGAATAGGCGCATTACTCTTGCTTCGCAGTATCTTTACACCATCCACCATGCGCTTTACAATCAAAGCAGTCCGGTCATTGACCATGTTGGGTATGCAATCAATGATAAAAAGCTTGGCATCAATGGTCGAAAGCAAGACAAAGACAGAACTATCCAGCCGTCCACTACCCGAGAAACCGAGATTGATTACCGGTGTTCTCAAATTACGATGCACAATATTTGTCCAGATCATTCCCGGACGCGAAGCACAACCGCCATGTGTAATAGAAGTGCCATACACCACAATGGGTTTCTCTTCTATACGAGGAATAAAAGCAAACTCATTTCCATCGGGCACGCCAATCTCCATCCAGGTCACTCTATTGAAAGGAGGCAAGAAGAGCGTGTATTCCGAACCGCGATTATGCATATTCTTGTAGGTAAGTCCGCTATAAGTAAATGCTATCGTATCCTTAAAACTATATTTGCCGGTACAGATATTTGTTACGCCATTGCCATCCGTTGCATACAGATCGACACCGGAAACGCCGGTGGATGGCATGTGCGGCATATTAAAAGAGCCGGCCACAGTATAACGAACCCGGATCTCCGGCGCATTGGAATAAAACTTGATATTCAATCCGGCACTGTGCAATGAGTTTCCCCATACATAATCGGGCACAATACCATGCTGACTCTCCGGAATTCGCTGATACGTCCCCTTCAGAGCGTCAGGCCATGCCTGTCCGTTAATGACCGATACATCCTGCGTTTGGGGGTTGTGCCATTTAATCTCAGCCTGAGTGTAAAGAGGAGTCAAAAGACAAGAAAGTACGAAAGAGAGTACTAAACCAATGTTTCTCATAAGGATATCTGTTATATGAATGTATTCAGAAAGAATGCGCAAAAATAACTTTTATTACAAACACACGCAAGATATCCTCTTCAATTCAGCAAATGAATGTCTAATAAAAAGAAGGTATTGCAACAGCTGCCAAACTAGAAGAACAGGAGAAATTATAGAAACTTTTATCCTTTTTATAGAGAGTAACTAAAAATGTCCACTAAGCACCTTGTATAAAACAAGACTAATTCATTACAAAGCAATTAATTAAACCAACATTCAAGCAACAAAGATGTCCACCAGATTATCAGCGTTATTGAAAAAAAATTAATTACATTTGCAAGCGAAGAAATCATGCTTCATAACAGCACATACCATTTCATTATGAACAACAAACAGAGACTCCTTTTTCATTGCATTCTGATCTTCCTTTGCCTATTTTGCATTGGAATTTGTTATGCTCAAAAGAATGCAGATTCTCAAAGCCTTGAATACAACCTCCAGAAAGAAAAGTCTGCCAGTTCTATTCTAAAGAGTCTTGATTCGCTGAATTACAAATCTGTCCCGTTGGATGAAATGATCGATTGTTATTATCACAAACCACGATTCAAAGAGAATTCTCTTTATTCAATAACGTCCAGATTTCGTTCACATCTAATCTTTCAGAGATCCCCTTTGAATAAATTATCTAAGAACAAAGTCAAGAGAATAATGAATGAGCTTCAAGAGAAATACATACTAACACCTCCCTATGGGACTATTTCTGAAACTTGGTTTTCCGGAAACCTAAAATATCTTTCCGATCCAGTACTGAGTTATATTGGATATGTATCCCCATGGGAATCGACAGTGATCATTGATAAAGGAACTATTGTCAATGTCATCCATACTAAGTATTTAAAGGGGAGATTAGAAGATTGCATCATACCTGACAAGAATGGTTATGCCGTTACACACGCGGTAGATGCACCTTGGTATAAGCAACCATATTACAGTTTAGATTGTTTTGCGAACTTTCTCAATGGATATGAAAGAAAATATCCCACTGAAGTTGTCAGAGATCTGAAATTCACATTCTTACTCTTTACAGATAGAACAGGCATCTCGACCATTCACCTGTTAGAGCCTAAAAAACCAAATGCTATTGAAAAAGAACTCTTTTCCAATCTTCAGAAGCGAATGACACAATTGGAAAAGTGGAGCTTTGGCTTTTTATTTACTTTGGATGGGCGAATCATGTCAGGCAAATACATAGAAGCAACATATTCAACAGATAAAGGATGGAGTCTGAAAGATCTCCTACTCGAAACAGATATAAAGAATCCTGCTGTCTTTGTTGACGGGAAGTTGATGATATTTGCTACAGGTGTTAAGAATGAAAACTTGAGCGATCTGATTGATGTGGGTGCTATTGAATCTCTTTCCATCCTAAAAGGGAGTTCTGCCACTACAACCTACGGCAAATATGGCAAGGATGGTGCAATAGCCATCACCTTAAATGAATATGTTGATCCCAAACTAATTCCTTATGACTTGGCGGATACCTGTCCTAAGTTTACAAGTAAGGAAGGGAGCTTGGAGGAGTGGCTCGATTTTAATATGCAAAATCCTCAATACAAGATAAAGGATAATAAAATAGGTGTTGTAATTGTTTCGTTCGTGATAGGCAAGAAAGGCAAAGTCTCTGATATAAAAATTCAGCATAGTCCTTCAACAGAATTCAGTGCGGAAGCAACTAATATTATCAGTCACATGCCCGATTGGACTCCCGGAATATACAAAGGAAAAACAATTAATACAAGCTATGTCTTATTTCTCTATTTTCACCCAAAGTGGGTAAAGGCTACAGAAGCACCGGCAGGATATATGGATAGCCTGAGAAAAGCAGGGCACCAGATTACCTCAGAATAAAGGATTTCTGAGAAAAAATCGAATATATCACCAACAACAATATGTCCACTGACATTAAATAGTCGAGTCTTATAAAAACGTTCCTAAGAATGAGAAAAACAGTATTACTCTCCATCAGTTTGGTAGTATCACTTTCGGGATATGCCTTTGATTTCCTGGCAGGAGGTCTGAAATACTCTACGAACAATGGCGGAACGTCAGTAACAGTTATAAGACAAGATACATCCATTGAAAAGGCTGTTATCCCCGATAAAGTAAAATATAAAGGACGAACGTACAAAGTAACTTCAATCGGAGAGCAAGCATTCTATGAACATCCAAACTTAACATCAGTCACAATACCTGAAGGTGTCATCTCAATACAAGACTTAGCTTTCTTTGGTTGTTGGGGTCTTACCTCAGTTACTATTCCTTCGAGTGTTACTCATATTGGTCTAAGCGCTTTTGGAGAATGTGATTTTCTTAAAAGAGTAGATTGTAAGGGAACAACGCCACCCTCATTTAAGAACTCCTTCCTGTACTTACCCGGTTGTATCTTTTACGTACCTAAAAACGCAGGTAAAGTATTTTCATCAGCAGATGGATGGCGAGGCACTGAGTTGACTCACTATAATATACTCGAAGAGGGTTCCGTCACTGAGTATAAAATAAGATTACAGAAGGCAGGAACTTTTCTGGACTCCATTCGAAATAATTATCAGAAAGTGATCAAACTATCTATTTCCGGAACAATCAACGGAATGGATATATTCATAAGGGGACTTCTATAAATTAAGGTTTTGTCATTCAGATATTTATATGTATATTTGTATCGTAAAACAAGAATAAAATGAAGTATAAGACAAGCGGAATTCAAGGTATCTTTGATAGACAAGAAACTCAGCATTAACTATCATCCATTGGTAATCCATTAGAAAAAGTCTCTAGCGTTATAGATTTTGAGATCTTTCGTCCCTTACTAGAACTCAAATTACTGAATACCAATAAGAAGAGCAATGCCGGAGCAAAGCCTT
>JAQUZH010000208.1 GCA_028691445.1 Bacteroidales bacterium
GGTTGGGCGCTTTGTGGTTTCACCTTACCCATGGATTCTGGAGTGCATTCCAGACAATCGGCTGGGACGGCAAGATCTGGTTCTCACGTCTGAGATGTATATCTAACATTGTGGCAACCATCATTGCGATTGGATTTGCCCTTGTTCCAATCTTCTTCCTTATCAAATCATTGTGCTGCAGCGGTTGCTGTCCAGCTTAAATTCGTAACCTCTTAAATATTAATTTAGATTATGGCTGAACTTAATGCAAAAATCCCTGCCGGTCCGTTGGCCGAAAAGTGGACAAATTATAAGGCACACCAGAAGTTGGTAAACCCGGCAAACAAACGCCGTTTGGATATTATTGTTGTGGGTACCGGATTGGCTGGTGGTTCTGCTGCCGCATCGCTCGGAGAACTTGGATTCAACGTACTCAACTTCTGTATCCAGGATTCACCACGCCGTGCACACTCTATTGCCGCACAAGGTGGTATCAATGCAGCTAAAAACTATCAAAATGACGGCGATAGCGTCTATCGCCTTTTCTACGATACAATCAAAGGGGGTGACTACCGTGCCCGCGAAGCTAACGTACACCGTTTGGCAGAAGTATCCAATAACATTATCGACCAATGCGTTGCTCAGGGAGTACCTTTTGCTCGTGAATACGGCGGACTGCTGGACAACCGTTCATTCGGTGGTGCACAGGTATCCCGTACTTTTTATGCGAAAGGACAAACCGGTCAGCAGTTGCTTTTGGGTGCATACTCAGCACTAAGCCGTCAGGTTAATAAAGGTACTGTTAAGATGTACACCCGCTATGAAATGTTGGATGTTGTCATCATTGATGGTCGTGCCCGTGGTATCATTGCCCGTAACCTGGTCAGCGGTAAGATCGAACGTTTCTCTGCTCATGCAGTTGTAGTTGCAACCGGTGGCTACGGAAACACCTTCTTCCTTTCAACCAACGCAATGGCATCCAATGGTTCTGCTGCTATTCAATGCTACCACAAAGGAGCTTGTTTTGCTAACCCGGCATACGCACAGATTCACCCGACTTGTATTCCTCAACATGGCGACTTCCAATCCAAACTGACTTTAATGTCCGAGTCTCTTCGTAACGATGGACGAATCTGGGTACCGAAGAAAAAAGAAGATGCAGAAGCAATCCGCGCCGGTAAAATGAAAGGATCAGATATCAAGGAAGAGGATCGTGACTACTATCTGGAAAGACGTTATCCTGCATTTGGTAACTTGGTGCCCCGCGATGTGGCTTCACGTGCTGCCAAAGAACGTTGCGATGCCGGTTTCGGTGTAAACGCAACCGGTCTGGCTGTGTTCCTCGATTTCTCTACAGCGATCAACCGTTTGGGTAAGGATGTTGTAGAAGCTCGTTACGGTAACTTGTTCCAGATGTATGAGAAGATTGTGGACGAAAATCCATATGAGACTCCGATGATGATCTATCCCGCTATCCACTATACAATGGGTGGACTTTGGGTGGATTACGAACTAATGACAAACGTTCAAGGCTTGTTTGCAATCGGTGAAGCCAATTTCTCTGACCATGGCGCCAATCGTCTGGGAGCATCTGCTTTGATGCAAGGTTTGGCTGACGGTTATTTCATTCTTCCATATACAATCCAGAACTATCTGGCCGATCAGATTCAGGTACCTCGTTTCAGTACAGACTTGAAAGAGTTCAATGAAGCTGAGAAAGCGGTGGCTGATAAGATCACCAAACTGATGAATATCAAAGGGAAGAGCTCTGTGGATTCTCTTCACAAAGAACTGGGACACATCATGTGGGATTATGTAGGCATGGGCCGTACGAAAGAAGGTTTGGAAATTGGTTTGAAGAAGCTTGCCGATCTGAAAAAGAAATTCTGGAGCGACCTGTTCATCCCCGGTGAAAAGAATGATTTTAACACTGAATTGGACAAGGCACTGCGTCTTTCTGACTTTATCGAAATCGGCGAACTGATGGCTTTAGATAGTTTGAGCCGTAATGAATCTTGTGGTGGTCACTTCCGCGAAGAATATCAAACACCGGAAGGTGAAGCTCTCCGCGATGACGAACACTATGCATATGCGTCTTGCTGGAAATATGCAGGCGCTGATAAGACTCCTGAGATGATCAAAGAAGATCTGACATACGAGTTCATTCACCGTCAAACAAGAAATTACAAATCATAATTAAAGAGGAATCACAAATGGAAAAGACAATAAATATCACGCTTAAGATCTGGCGTCAAAAAGGTCCGAAAGCTCAGGGAGGATTCCAGACATACAAACTGGACAAAGTCTCTACAGACAGCTCTTTCCTTGAAATGCTGGATATCCTGAACGAGCAACTGATTAACAAAGGAGAAGAACCTATTGCCTTTGATCACGATTGCCGCGAAGGTATCTGTGGAATGTGTAGCTTGTATATCAATGGTCATCCTCATGGACCAGATACACAGGTTACAACTTGTCAGTTGCACATGCGCAAATTCAACGATGGTGAGACAATTACAGTTGAGCCTTGGCGTTCAGCAGGATTCCCTGTTATCAGAGACTTGATGGTTGACCGTGGAGCATATGACAAGATCATTCAGGCCGGTGGTTATGTAAACGTGAATACAGGTGGTGTTCCTGATGCCAATTCAACTCCGATATCCAAGATCGATGCTGACGAAGCAATGGACTCAGCTTCTTGCATTGGTTGTGGAGCTTGTGCTGCTGCCTGCAAGAACGGTTCGGCGATGTTATTTGTTTCTGCTAAAGTAAGCCAGCTGGCTTTGCTTCCACAGGGACGCGTCGAAGCTGCTGCACGTGCAAAAGCAATGGTTTCAAAGATGGATGAACTAGGTTTTGGTAACTGTACGAATACACGTCAGTGCGAAGCTGAGTGCCCGAAAGGAATCTCTATCAGCAATATCGCCCGTTTGAATCGTGAATTTTTGAAAGCTACTTTGAAGAGCTGATCATAGTACTTTAATATATAAAGAAGCCCCGTGTTTTCCAAGAGGAAAACACGGGGCTTCTTTTTGCATAATCCAATAAGTGTAATAATTCACCTTATTTATTTTGTCTTTCAAAAACAACAATTATCTTTGCAAGCAAGAAGTACTACCTTCCTGAAACTGATGCAACTATAAACAAGTAGAAACAAAAAATAGTACCATATCATGAACGCGAAAGTATTGTTATTGGGAATTGCTTTAAGCATTGCCAACACCTTCTCAGGCAAAGCGAACATCCTTCCTGTCATTGATTTTGAGGATAGTAATATTGATTCAATTTCTGTTGATGCAGGAGAAAAAGAGGTCACATTCTCATGTGTCGATAATCCTGAAAACACCAAGTTGAACAAATCCGGCAAAGCACTGAAGATTGAAATCGCCGGCAACGAGGTGTCAGACAAAGGAGTTATTCTCTCTTTCGCAAAGATGCGGCCATCATCTACGGAATTTTACCTCCATCTAAAAGTGTTCACTCCCGGCACCCAATTGACAGTAAGTGCGCTCAGTCAGTCATCCAGCAGACTCTATGGCGATGAGCCCTACAATGTCGCTTACCAAAACCAATGGGTGGAGATGGTCTATCCACTCAATAAGGTTGTTTACATACAAGGGTTGAAGTTCTTGCCCAAAACAGCCGGAACAATCTATATCGACGATATTACGATCAACAGTGACCCGAATGTAAGATGTGCTTCGATCAAAGACACTGAAGCAATGGTTGTGGAGACGCGTAGTGCCATTACTGTAGGCGAAGAGGCAGTGATCAGCCATACGGCAGCGATGAATCGCGATTACGCGTTGGAAGGGAACGGCGAACTCCATTTCACCTACCCCACCTCTCCGTTGGTTAAAAGCACGGTATCTCTGAACTCACCAGACGCATGGCTCTTTTTCGACAGTATTCGTCCGATGAGTGTCTTTAGTTTGCTCAGCAAAATCAAAGTAAATGG
>JAQUZH010000209.1 GCA_028691445.1 Bacteroidales bacterium
GCATTGACCAGCGAACTCTTTCCCACGCCCGACGAACCGACCAACACCACCGTTTCACCAGCTGCGATCGACGCGCGCAAACGGTCAATCGACTCAGGTTGATGCGTACTCGTATAAAAGACCGGCATCGTCTTCACCAGATGTCTGATCGCCTCCTCCGTAGCCACATTGTCAAACCCCAGATCCGCTTTATTGAGAATCAATACCGGTTGGATGCCCTCTTCCATGATCTGAACCATGAAACGCTCTACCCGGCGCATGTTGAAATTATCATCCAGACTCTGCACAATAAACGCCTTATCGACATACGAAGCAAAAACCTGCTTGTCGGCCACCGTTCCGCTCTTCTTGCGATACAACGTCCGTTCGCGGGGCAACAGCTCAACGATAATCCCTTTGCTGTCGTCAAAGGGCTGAAAGATCACCCAATCGCCCGTACAAGGCAGTTCGAAGTCTGATTTTCCATACATCATTGTTCCTGTCAACTCGCAGACGAACAGACCCTCTTCCGAAATAACTTCATAACAAGTGCGATGCACCACAGCAACCCGTCCGTGCGGCAACGCGCGAAACCCCGACACCTCTTTCAGTCCGTTCAGTCGCTCATTCCAGCCATACCTGTTTAGCTGAATCATAGTTCCACTTTTTTAGCGATGAAAAAGGTATATCCGTAGTAAGCCTTATACTTGTGGTATAATTCCTCCTCATGGCGTTCCCAGGCAATATACTCTTCAGCCGTTTTGTTCCCTTTGTATTTTTCGAGAAACTTCTCCTGCACCACTTTCAACGGTTCGTAGAAATGATCCGTCCAGCAGTTTTCAGGCAAGACGAAGCAACCAACCGGAACATATCCGGCCTTCTGTATCTGAGCTATTTTATTGGCAATCGTATCTATTTCCGGATAGATACCCATCCAGAAGTTATGAATCTCATCGGGACGTTCATCGGTAAACCATGAGCATTCCGAAACGACCAGATAGCCACCGTTCTTCAGGTAGTTACGCCACAGATTAATTCCCAGCTGAAAACCAATATTATAAATAGCACCTTCCGACCAGATCAAGTCCAGTTCCTCTTTCTGAAAAGGAAGGTTGTCCATGGAGCCGACCACCCCATGCACTCTCTCCTGAAGATTATGTTTGACGGCATTCCCATTATACAGGTCGATAAATCCGGGAAACAGGTCCAGACCAGTAATACGTCCCGGTGCATGTTGAGCCAAAACCATTGTCTGACCACCCGTACCGCACCCAATGTCAGCAATGAGAGAGTGATCGGTCAGGTTATCGATGAAACTCAACGCTTTCAAGGTTGCTTCGGGACTACCGGGACCTTGACGTTCCACATTGGAGAAATACTCACAGATTAAACTAAAATCGAATTCGTGAATTGTTTTATTTTCGTTTTCCATTGTTTGAATAGTTGTAGCATACACGTGAAAGCATACCCATGCAATCAACATTGTACACAATTTGAAAAAAATGATAGATATATAATAGAAAATACCCCCGGATAGGATACCCGGGAATAAACGAAAGGACAATCTGTAAAGGAGCTACAGACTGTTTACGCCACCAAATCCGATTTTAACAGGTTGTTTAACATGCTGCAAAGATACGTACAGTTTTTTTGATAGAAAAGTTTTTGTAAATAAATGTATTGTGCAATTTTATGGGATAACTTTGCACTAAATTGAATCGATTGAAAATGGAAAATAGAATTACAGCCCTTTTGGGGATCAAATATCCGATCATTTCGGGAGGTATGGTATGGTGCAGTGGCTGGAAGCTTGCATCAGCAGTCAGCAATGCAGGCGGTCTGGGACTAATTGGTTCAGGTTCCATGAACCCGGAGCTGCTGCGTGAGCATATTCAAAAGTGTCAACAAGCGACAGATAAGCCCTATGGAGTCAATGTCCCGTTGATGTCTCCTTATGCAGAAGAGATCATGAACGTGATCATGGAAGAAAAAGTACCCGTTGTATTTACCTCGGCCGGTAATCCAAAAACATGGACAAGGATATTGCAAGAGAAGGGAATTAAAGTGGCTCATGTGGTTTCAAGCACGAAATTCGCAGCCAAATGTGAAGAAGCCGGAGTCGATGCCGTCGTTGCAGAAGGATTTGAAGCAGGTGGACATAACGGACGTGAGGAAACCACTACAATGGTCTTGATTCCACACGTACGAAAATCCATTTCCATTCCTCTGATTGCCGCAGGCGGCATAGCTAGTGGAGAAGGCATGTTAGCCGCATTTGCCTTGGGAGCAGAAGGAGTACAAATGGGTACACGCTTTGCTTTGTCACAGGAAAGTTCGGCAGATGACTCATTCAAAGCCCTTTGTACCCACTTAAACGAAGGCGACACCATGCTTGCACTCAAAAAGATAGTCCCCACACGACTGATCAAAAATGATTTCTATAAAGAGGTAGAAGCAGCTGAATCGCGTGGAGCGCAAACAGAAGAACTCAAGGAACTATTAGGTCGTGGCCGCGCAAAAAAAGGAATCTTTGAAGGAGATTTATCGAACGGCGAACTTGAAATAGGTCAAATAAGTTCAATGATCAAAGATATCCCCACAGTCAAACAGATCATCGAAGAAATCGTCGAGTCGTACAACGCAAAAAGAGAGCTCATTCCTACGCTGTAGAAAATTAAAACGACCATTTTCGTGACCTCACGAAAATGGTCGAGATAGCTAGGAATTACTTCCCTTCTTGGTCCTTACTGCTTCAGACTCGTAAGTCCGAACTCTGACGCATCAAAGCATGGGCAAAGTTTACCCCATTATTTCGTCGTATCTTTCCATCACATCACATAAATCCTTCGAATAATAGTACTCATCGTCGTGAACGAAGAGGTCAAAGTCTTCTAAAATCGTTACAACGAAGGTGGCATTTACGTCGAATTTCCGGCAAATAATGGGGATTACATCTTGGTGCATCCGATAGTTCTCGTCCATTCGGAGAGTTTCCAATAAGAGCATGAAGAGGCCGTAACCCTCTAGATTGTGTTGATCGATCAATTGGATGACGCGGGGATCTTCACGCAGATGTGCGTCGTGGGGAAAATCATTAGTTGTTTCCATACTGTAATATAATTTTTAATGTACTTGTTTCATTACAAGTACAGAGCAAAGGAAAGGAAAGAATTTCATATGGGGGGCTCAAACTGTCTTAAGAGTTTGAAGAGATTTTGGGAGAGCCCAAAAGAAAGCCGAAAAAATTGAATTGTGCCTTATAGAGCATTAGAACGTTGTTTTTATGACAGAATCGTTGCAAAAGTCAATGAAGATTGAGTGAAATAAAATAGAAGAATTTATATATTTATAACATATGATGTTCATACTACATTTTTACACTCATACGCTCAGTGGTTACGATCAACCTTCAACTACTGGGGAAGTCGGTGCTTTGACTCCGGCGGACTTGAAGCTCATGGTCTTCATCATTTACTTTACGGCTCCCCTAAGTGTTGCGTGATGAGCCGTACCTGGCGGGGACTGAGTAAACGGTCGCGGTTTTTGAGTCCTGCTTCTTTCAAGGCTGCGGATAGCGGTTTGCAGCGCTCGATCCAGCGATGCACAGTCTGCCATGCTCTTTGGGGTGAGGCGGTGGGTGAATAGAGCTTGCCAAGCTCGGTTTTGGTGTAGGGACGGATGACGAATTTGTCGAGTTCTTTTCTATCTTCCATGGGTCTAACTAGTTGATTCATACTCCTTAAAGATACAAATAATTCTTGAGAAAACTATGGGAAAGCTTTGGAAAAATATACGGAAGAAAGCAAAAAGTTTTCCCATAGTTTTGCCGGTAACTATGGGAAAACTTTTCAGGGGGTTTGGACCGTTTTTTGGTTGCTTTTTGGGGCGGATTT
>JAQUZH010000210.1 GCA_028691445.1 Bacteroidales bacterium
TTTAATGGCACCTCGCCAATGAAAATATTCCCTTTGTTGGGAGGATAAAAGCCCAACAGTAGTTTTACGATGGTGGTCTTTCCGCTGCCGCTTGCCCCGACAATAGCGGTAATCTTATTTTGAGGGGTTACGAGACTGATATTATCCAGCACATATTCACGCTCCGCGCCATCATAGCTGAAAAAGACATTTTCAATACGAATATCACGCCGGTCAGGCAACTCCTTTATCCGCACACTCTCCGACTGTTCCTCGTCCTCTTTCTGATGGATCTCGCTCAATCGTTCCAGACTGATTTTCGCATCCTGCAAGGACTGAGCAAAGCCGATGAACTGTCCGATAGGGCCCGACAACTGACCAATGATATACGTTAAAGACATCATCATACCCAGCGTCATATTACCCGATACCACCTCTTTGGCAGCCATAAAGGAGATAACGATACTTGTCGTTTGGCTAAAAAAGAGCGAACCGATCTGTTGGTATTGTCCCAATGCCATCCCCTGGATACTGATCTTAAACAGTTTGATCTGAATCCGTTCCCATTGCCACCGTTTCTGTTTCTCGCAGTTATTGAGTTTAATCTCCTGCATACCGGTGATCAACTGATAGATATTACTCTGGTCACCCGCTGCCTGCGCAAAACGTTTGATATCCAACTGACGACGGTAACGCATGAAGAGAAGGATCCAGATGACATACAGCGTGTTCCCTATCAGAAAGATACCCAGAATAGGCAAATTGTAATACGCAAGGATAAAGCCGAACACAATAAAATTGAAGAAAGAAAAGACGGTCGAGATGGATGTGCCCGTCAGAAACGACTCGATACGCCCGTGATCGCCGATACGTTGAATAATATCACCGATCATTTTCGTGTCAAAAAAGCCGATGGGCAGCTTCATCAACTTGGCAAGGAAGTCGGATATCAGATGGATGTTGATCCGCGCATTGACGTGGAGCATGATCCAGCTTTGTATAAACTGCAAGGAAAGTTGCGTCACAAAGAGTACCATCTGGGAGATAAGTATCAACGTGATGAAGCTCAGATTGGCATCACGGATACCAGTATCTACTAATGCTTGTGTCAGAAACGGGAAAATAAGTTGCAGCAAACTGCCCAATACCATTCCCAGTATGAGCTGAATGAAGCTTCTTCTGTAGGGAGTGAGATAGCGGAAGAAGTAACCCAGATCACGGGTAGTCACCTCCTTCTCTTCTTCATAATCCTCAAAATCCGGACCCGGCACCAAAGCTAATGCCGTCCCTTCATCCTCTCCTTCCGTACGGGTACTAAACCAACAACGAAGGAATTCTTTCTCTCCATAGCTAACCAATCCGTGTCCCGGGTCAGCAATATGATAGACACTTTTGCCATTCCTTCTTTTCTGAATCCGGTAAAGCACTACAAAATGGTTCTGATTCCAGTGCAGGATACATGGCAGAGGGACATCATCCTGCAACTTCGGTAAAGTAACCTTCACTCCTGATGTACGAAAACCGATGCTCTCGGCTGCATCGCTGATACCCAGCATGGAAACACCCTGTCGGGTAATAAAACTCCTTTCCCGAAGTGTCTGCAACGAATAGCCTTTGCCATAATATTTCGCTATCATACGCAAACAACTCGGACCGCAATCCATTGCATCCAACTGTTGATAGAAAGGGAAAGAGAACCTATTCATAGTAAACCAATGTGCTTATTGCCCGTTTTTCACAGTTACGTAAATTACAATCAGATATCATTTAATGGAAACACAGAAACAAAACTCTTGTAAAGATAACTCATTTTTCGTTCCATAACCTCAATCGAATAACACTTTTCGAAGCGTTCTCTTGCTTTTTGGCTCATGTACTCTCGTCGCTCACTATTCTGAAGCAAAAACAACATTTTGTCTTTTAGCAAATCAATATCGACATCGGCACTGTTATTCTGTTCTATCACAGGAAGTTTCAATCCTGTTTCCCCTTCTATAATCATCTCATCCAATCCGGAGGAATTAGTTCCGATGATGGGAAGAGCATGCATCATCATTTCAATCCCCACATAACTGCACTGTTCATGAAACGATTGCATCACTCCAAAATCTGCTATTGAGTACAATTCATATAACTTGTCTTTTGCTAAACGGCCTGTAAATAAGATTGATCCACAGGTCTCTTCCGCAATTTCCAGATAGTAAGGAAAATCTCCTTCACCAATCATTACCAAATGACAATCCGTATATTCTTTCTTCAATTCTTTGTAGGCTTTAATAATATGTACCACACCCTTCACCTGATCCAAACGGCCTGCAAAAAGGATTATCTTTTCACGCAATGGCAGATTATATCTTTTCTTTATCCGCTGTATATCTTCTAAAGAACGCACTATACGTTCATCTTTCAGCCCATTATAGACCAAGGACAATCGATCGGGATCAATCCCGGCAATGGTTGTCACCACATTATAGGCAAAATGACTCAAACAAAGAACCCGATCCACCTTATAAAAAAGAATCTGCTCCTGCCGAAAATCATTTCGGATACATTTCGCGAAATGAGCGTTCCAGGCTTGATCATTTCCACTCAAGATGTCTTTCAGATAGTTTGTGCTACCTGATAATGAAAAAATCCAATTGAAATAATGAATGGAATAAAGTACCACACAATCAGGGAAATAACTTCGAAGCTCCCGGATCATCCACAATTGAGCATGACTGCTCAGATGAAAAAAAGAACGTTCTTCCCGATCAGCAATCAAGTCACGAAGAATATATACAATACTTTTATAATAGATGGGCGTTTCCTTCATTCCTTCTATTTCCGGAAAATAGAAATGTTCTACTCCTAAGTCATCTTCTTCTACGATCAAACCTTTCTTTTCCGACCCGAGATGGATAATACTGCAGCGGTATCCGCAATATTCCACACAGTCATACAAAGACCGGATATACGTACCGACCCCATAAATACCGGCTCTGCTACTCTGTTCAGAAATAATATAGACTCTCATGCTCCTTTCTCCTGTTTTGTATTCAAACGAGAAAGATAGTCAGAGTAAATTCCAGCGACAAAGTTTCTTAACACCACATACGGGATCACCCTCTTATTGGTCATCTTAATCATTTGTTCCATTACTTGCCAAAGCTCTTGATCCTGTTCACCCAGTTCATTCATCACATATCCCAAGAAATTAAAATAAATACTACATGAATTAGAAAACATTTGCTTGCTTTGCGTACGAATCACCTGAGTCTCAGATTGACGATATTCATGAAGATAATGGGGAAGGTTTATAAATCTTCCACCAGCTTTAATAATATCAATCCAAAACTGTAAATCTTCCGCATAAAGAGCGTCCGCGTCATATTTTAGCTCATGATCAACCAAGAAAGATCGTTTGATGAAAGCAGTAGGGTGACTCATCGGATTTTCTTCACGGAGGATACATGTTACTATTTCATTGTGCTTTTGAGGGAATTGCCGTAAAGTTGTTTTATAATTTAGGCCAAAAATCCGGTGCCAGGCACCACAAACATCTACTTCCGGATGTAACTCCATAAAGCTATATTGGACGGAAAGACGTTCAAAAGTCATTCGGTCGTCAGCGTCCATTCTCGCAATATATTTCCCTTGCGCAGCCTGTAATCCTTTATTTAGTGAATCAATATAATTATGCTCGTTTTCAATGATTCGAATACGTGGATCCGAATAACTCCGGGCAATGGAAAGTCCTTCGTCCGTTGATCCATCATCAACGAGTATCAGTTCAAAGTCATGGAAACTCTGACATAAAATACTATCAATAGACTCTCTTAAATAGGGTGCAACATTATACATGGGCATTACCACACTAATAGCAAGTTCTTTTTCTTGATTCTCAGACAT
>JAQUZH010000211.1 GCA_028691445.1 Bacteroidales bacterium
ACCAACAAATATCAACTGGTAAGTGTTAAAAAGAAAACCTCCTCAAAATGAGGAGGTTATTAATAGTTACAACTAAATAGTTTAAGTTGCTGATAGTCAATTACTTCCCGATGCAAAAATGCGAGAAGATGTTACCAAGTATTTCATCTGCGTTGATCTCTCCTGTGATTTCACCAAGATAGTGCATGCACTCACGGATGTCTTGTGAGAGGAAGTCACCGGAAATATGATTTTTTATTCCTTCCTGGACACGGACGATCGATTTATCCGCCTGTACAAGTGCTTCATAGTGGCGGGCATTGTTCACAATAAAGTCTTCGCTGCTGATTTGTGGCAGATGTGCGGCTCTGGTGATCATATCCTCCAACAAGTTGATGTTGAGCTTGTCTTTTGCAGAGATATGAATCCGTTCGGCATCTACATCACTGAAGAGATTATCCAAGACGTCGATCTCTTCTTCGCTGACATTGTCAATCTTATTAAAGACAAGGATCAGTTTTTTGTTTTTGGCGCGGGGCACGATCTTGCCAGCCATCCACTCGATGTGCTCGCAAACCTGTGTGCAATCGATCAGCCAAAGAATAATGGATGCCTGCTCAATTTTCTTGTAGGTGAGTTCGATGCCCATATTTTCGATGACATCGTTTGTCTTTCGAATACCTGCCGTGTCGATGAAACGATAGGTGACGCCTTGTATTACAATTGTGTCTTCTATGACGTCGCGGGTCGTGCCGTGAATGTTTGAAACTATGGCGCGTTCTTCATTGAGCAGAAGGTTGAGTAACGTGGATTTGCCTGCGTTGGTTTCTCCGACGATTGCAACCGGTATACCATTCTTAAGCGCATTGCCAACACTGAATGAGCCGGCCAGTCTGCTGATATGGGTATGAATATCTGATGCTAGTTCATAGAGTTGGTCACGATTGGCAAAGAGTACATCCTCTTCACTAAAATCAAGTTCCAGTTCGATGAGGGAGACGAAGCGAAGCAAGTTGGCACGAAGAGTGTTGAGTTCATTGCTAAAGCCTCCGCGCATCTGTTTGATTGCCATATTATGTGATGCAGCTGAGTTGGAGGCGATGAGGTCGGCTACTGCCTCTGCCTGTGAGAGATCCATCTTCTTATGGAGAAAGGCGCGTTGCGTAAACTCGCCCGGTAGGGCAATGCGACAACCGCTGCGAACCAGTAATTGAAGTATTTGCTGCTGGATGTACATTGATCCGTGACAGGAGATCTCAATAGTATCTTCGCCTGTAAAGGAATGTGGACCTCGAAAGAGGGCAATCATCACTTCATCGATGATTTTGTCTTCATCCATGAGATTTCCATGGGTAAGTGTATAGCCTTCTTTGAGGAGTAGAGTGCTCTTTCCCTTCTTTTTGCCCGTTTGCTCAAAGAGCGCATTGACAATGGTGATGGCAGCTTCGCCGGATACGCGGATAACAGCTATGCCTCCCTGACCTGGGGGAGTGGAGATAGCACAAATGGTAGTTGAGTCCATATTCTTTGGATTTATTGCCAAAGATAACAAATTCTTCCTTATAACGTCAGATTCTCTCCAGGACTTTTTGTATCAGAACGTCGATATTGCTCTTGTAGGAGGTGTTTACCTCCAGTTGAATGCGATTGGCAACGACCATGGTGACGGTCATGGCTTTGTGTCCCAAGAGACGGCTTAGTCCGGCAATCGCCGAGCCTTCCATCTCATAGTTGGTAATTTTGTGTCCCTCGTAGTCAAAACTGCAAATCTTTGCGTTCAGTTCGGGATCAGCCAGAGGAATCCGAAGTTTGCGTCCTTGAGGACCGTAGAATCCTGAACTGCTGATGGTGACTCCATCGAGCATATCGCCTTGATTGATACGGGCAAGGAGCTCCGGATCAGCGTCAATAACATACGGCGCAGCGAGTTGTGGAAGCCAGTGCATGTGGTTGGTAAATGCCGTTTCGAAAGCCAGATCGCAGATCTCATTGCGCCCTGCATAGAAGTTGAGAAGACCATCAAACCCGATGCTTTTCTGCGAACAGATGAAAGTGCCGACAGACGTGTTGGATTGAAGTCCCCCGCAGGTGCCGATACGAACAATATCAAGGGAACGAAGTTTGTCTTTCGTCTGGCGTGTGGAGAAGTCAATATTAGCCAGAGCATCCAATTCATTGAGTACGATATCAATATTGTCGCAACCGATGCCGGTGGAGAGGACGGTAATCCGTTTGCCTTGGTAAGAACCAGTTTTCGTATAGAACTCCCTGTTCTGAACGTCACATTCTTGTTGGTCAAAATGAGAAGCAACAAGTGATACACGGCCGGGATCGCCAACAAGGATCACTTTGTCGGCCACTTGTTCAGGTTGCAGATGGAGATGGAAGATGCTGTTATCTTCGTTGAAGATCAGTTCGGATGGAGCAAAGTAGTTCATGGTCAGATGTATAAAAAAGAAAGTACCCCGGGAAAACTTCCGGGGTACTTTCTGGAAGTTAATTCTTACTCTTTTGTTACTTTTCCGGTGTCTTGCTGACCTTTGGATGGCTTAGCAATGGCATCACGCATAGAGGTGTCAGCTTCGATATTCTTCACTTTAAGATAATCCATGACACCCAGATTGCCACTGCGGAAGGCATCGGCCATCGCTTGCGGTACTTGCGCTTCGGCTTCAATCACCTTCGCACGAGCTTCCTGTGCTTTGGCCTTCATCTCTTGTTCGAGAGCTACCGCCATAGCACGTCTCTCTTCGGCTCTTGCCTGAGCGATGTTCTTGTCGGCCTGAGCCTGATCCATCTGCAATTCGGCTCCGATATTCTTTCCTATATCGATATCCGCGATATCAATGGATAGAATTTCAAAAGCGGTACCGGCATCTAGTCCTTTCTTTAAAACAACTTTAGAGATAGCATCCGGATTTTCAAGCACATCCTTGTGAGTTTCAGAAGCACCGATGGAAGCAATAATACCTTCACCTACACGGGCGATGACTGTCTCTTCGCCGGCTCCACCCACGAGGCGTTGGATGTTGGCGCGAACAGTAATACGTGCTTTTACAAGCAACTGAATACCATTCTTTGCAACAGCAGCGACCAGAGGGGTGTCAATTACTTTTGGGTTGACCGACATCTGCACGGCTTCAAATACATCACGTCCTGCAAGGTCAATGGCAGTTGCCATCTGAAAGCTCAGTTCGATGTTTGCTTTTGATGAAGAGACGAGCGCATGTACGACGCGTTCCACATGACCACCAGCCAGGTAGTGAGCTTCAAGTTCATCGCGGGTAAGCTGACGAAGTCCGGCTTTGTGCGCTTCGACCATTGCGCTGACGATTACTGAAGGTGGCACCTTCCGAATTCTCATCAGGAAAAGCTGAATAAGTGAAATACTCACTCCGGAAGCCTTGGCAGAGATCCAGAGCAGAAATGGGACGTAGTAGAAAAAGATCATCACGAAGATGATCGCCATTCCTAACATGATAAGTGATAGTTCCATTGTTCTTTCCTTTAAATTATTAATTAGATACAGTTACTTCTTTCTTTTTGACGGTGACATTGTTGGCATGTAGTTCGGTGACGATAATCTCTTCGCCCGCATCAATGATTTCATCTTCAGCTTTAGCTTCTACAGTCACCCCGTTGATTACCACATGTCCCATCGGACCAAGGCGCGTGCTGGTTTTTCCGGTGTCGCCGATGTTTACTTTCGGTACGTTACTCTCTATCTTTGAGTCAATGTCTGTGTTGAGCGCGATCTTTTTCCAAGTGCCCGACTTCAGAAAGAGAATAAAGCAAATGACGAACAAAAGACCCATTCCCACAAGCGTAATTACCGCCGCTGT
>JAQUZH010000030.1 GCA_028691445.1 Bacteroidales bacterium
TAGCTTTGCAAACAAAATCTGAATAATGCGTATAGACATCATTACCGTATTACCCGAACTTCTGGACGGGCCTCTGAACAATTCTATCGTCAAACGTGCACAGAACAAAGGGTTGGCTGAAATATATCTGCACAATCTGAGGGACTATTCGACCAATAAGTATCATCGTGTGGACGATTATCCTTTTGGTGGTAGTGCCGGCATGGTGATGCAAATCGAACCGATTGACCGGGTTATCTCTTTTCTGAAGAGCGAACGTACCTATGACGAGGTGATCTATACGTCTCCTGATGGCGAACAGTTTAACCAGAAAATGGCTAATTCGCTCTCTTTGCTGGAGAATGTTATCATACTGTGTGGACACTACAAAGGGATTGACCACCGGATCCGTGAGCATCTGATCACGAAAGAGATTTCAATCGGCGACTATGTGCTTACCGGTGGTGAACTTGCTGCAGCGGTGATCGCTGATGCAGTGGTGCGTATTATTCCGGGAGTGATTTCCGACGAACAATCGGCGCTTTCTGACTGCTTTCAGGATGATCTGCTCGCGCCTCCTGTCTATACCCGTCCTTCCGAATATAAGGGATGGAAGGTGCCGGAGGTACTGCTCTCTGGTCATGAGAAAAATATCCATGACTGGGAACTGCAACAAGCTATCGAACGCACAAAAAGAATTCGACCAGACCTACTTAAAGAGTAAATCCACTACCTGCAACGTCAATCAGGTCCTCTGTGTTATATGATCAAGGCATACAGCTTGCGCTGTCGGAAGGGTAAGGGCAATAATAATTGCCTTAGCCTGATGGCGTGTATGCCATTCGACCGTAAAAGGGGTGTGGATAAGGATATTTGGGAAGGGATATGTGGTAGTTCCAGATCGGAATCCGCCTTTTCCGATTGGCTTTCCATCTGTTGAATATCCATTAGTGACCCTCTCTTTGCTCCGCCCAGCACAAAGAGATGGATATAACGAAAATACAAAAGTATCTTTAGTATCATGTGAACTAGATCGGTCTTATAATCAATTAGATAACTGCTTTTTGCACAAATATCGCGGCGAATATATACAATATTATCTAATCCCCAAAATATTCGATACTTTTTTAAACAAAAAAGCATGATTTCGTCTGTTTTTAGCAGAGAATCATGCTTTTAGCTATTTATTATTGTAATATTTCAGCCTTACACTTCCAATGCGCCGATGATTTCTTGTACGGAAGAGAAGTTGTTGCGGTCAAGGTATTCATTGATTCCGTCGATTATTTTGATCGTCACAGCAGGATCTACAAAGTTGGCTGTGCCTATCTGGACGGCGGTTGCTCCCGCTAACAGGAACTCAACGGCATCTTTCCAGTCCATAATGCCTCCCAGACCGATTACAGGGATGCGTACGGCTTGTGCAACCTGCCATACCATACGAAGTGCCACAGGCTTTACTGCAGGGCCTGAAAGACCTCCTGTGACGGTAGAAAGCACAGGTTTACGTCGCTCAGCATCAATGGCCATCCCCAGGAGGGTGTTGATCAGAGAAACACTATCAGCTCCTTCGGCTTCAACGGCCTTAGCAATGTCTGAAATGCTTGTTACATTGGGCGAAAGCTTGACAATCAGTGTCTTTGGATATACTTTTCGTACGGCTTTGGTCACTTCTGCAGCTCCACAGGCTGTTACTCCAAAGGCCATACCTCCTTGTTTGACATTCGGACAGGAGATATTTAGCTCAATCGCGGTTACTCCGTCCAGATGCGCTACTTTTTCGGCTGTTGCCACGTAATCTTCTATCTGAGAGCCTGATACGTTGACAATAATGTTGTCATTCAATCCTTTAATAGATGGATAGATCTGCTCTGCAAAGTAATCAACTCCTTTATTTTGAAGCCCTACCGCATTAAGCATTCCGGAGGGGGTTTCTGCCATACGGGGATAAGGGTTGCCTTCACGGTGGTGTAACGTTGTACCCTTGACTATAACCGCTCCCAGGCGTGCTACATCGATGAAATCGGAAAACTCCGGTCCATATCCGAAGGTACCGGATGCTGTCATTACAGGGTTTTTTAATGACAGATTGTGGATTGATACGCTTAAATTGGCCATTTCAGTTGATTAATATTAAATACAGGTCCTTCGGTACACACACACACATGACCCTTTTGGGTATCTTCTACACAGCAGAGACAGGCTCCTACACCGCATGCCATGGTATTCTCTAGCGATACTTCGCATGAAATATTGTTTTTGCGCGCATAAGAGGCTATTGCCATCATCATAGGCTTAGGACCACAAGAGTAAATACGGCTGAAAGCGGGCTTTGAAGCCAATACTGAGTGCTGGGTTACAAATCCTTTTTCTCCCATAGATCCGTCTTCAGTGGTACAGAAAACCTCTCCAAAGCGCTCAAAATGATCGAGTTGAAGGATTCCTGAAGCCGAACGGGCACCCAATAAGAAGGTGGGATGAAATCCTTGAGAGTATAATTGGGCTCCTAGATAGAGCATAGGGGCTGTTCCAACACCTCCACCTACCAACAAAAGCCTTTCTGAGGCTTTTTCAGGCATTGTAAAGGAATTTCCGAGGGGATATACCATATTGACTACTGAACCGACAGGAAGAGCCGATAAAACACGTGTACCGTCACCAATGGCATGAATTAAAAGCCATAATTCATTGGTTCCCTTATCAACATAGTTGACAGATATTGGGCGACGCAGAAAAGTTGTGGGTGAATTGTCCACTTTTACCTCGACAAATTGTCCGGGAAGCATATCCGGGAGAGGTTCGTTACGGGTAAATTTCAATAAAAAGTAATCGGAACTCAATTCTTCCGTTGAGACCAGCCGGAGATCTGAAATGTATTTCTTCATAAAGATCGTTTTTTCTTATAGAGGACAAAGATACGACAATGGTTGCAAATGTCGATGAAGTTCAAACAAAGAAAAAGGGGAGTTAGCGCTTCAATATGCTGTTTGACTCTATACCAAAGGAATCAAAGGTTCCGTCTGAATAAAAGACGACTATTTTAGTCACACTTTTAGATGTGCTTTTTTGTAATGTAAAAGGCTGATTATCTGATATATTAGATATCTTTTCTGCTGCACTCAACTCATTCTCCTTGAAATTTTCCGGATTATCTTGACGCTGGGCCGAAAATATTTCACTCTCAAAGCCTGAATTCGGTAATAGTGTAGTATTTGGCGTCTCTTCCTTATACATGGGACCGATGCCTCTGATGAGCCAATCAGAATTGAGAGTAGGGAATGCTTCCAGAATCTTAAGTGCAATATCCAAACTGGGACGATTTCGTCCACTCAGGATATGAGACATGGCTGATCGTTGAATATTGGCAATTTCAGCAAGTTTTGAGGCTGTCAAACGCTCCTTTTTCATGACAATTTCGATTCTTCCTTTCATTTCTATCGAATTTTAGGTGGTTACAATTGTATTTATACAGAATGAAACTATTTGACCACAAAAGTAAAACATTTAATTTACATATGCAAATTACAAATGTTTATTGAATTCTTGTACATCTGTAATAATAAATAGATATACAATCGTATAAAATCAATATATCAATTAGTTAGCGTGTTGAACCAAATTTAAATGGTATATAGAGACAAATTAATATAAAACACTGGTTTTATATCACTTATATCTATGTCTAACCAACAAATATGCATTTTTCATTCGATTTGCACTAAAACAGGGATAAATATCTATATAAATTTATAAGATAAATAGGTGTAAACATCTGATTATATTACATTTACTACTACATAGATATATGCATATAACTCTGTTTACAAATAGATCAAACACAGTATATTACATTATTACATATCGATACAATTGATAATTGTAAAACGACACAATATTACACGGGTGATACAAATATAACATTTTACATTCGTAACACAGTCTTAATAGTCCACAACTGTAAATATTTATAACAATCATTAACCATTATCATTGGCAAAACTTTTGATTCTTGCTGAGATTGAGAAATTTGTGGACAGATTTGCAGGAATAAAAAAATACGCGATTCTCAGAGGGTGAGAATCGCGTATTATAAATTGAAGAACAATGAGTTAGCTTCAAATTTTGAAAATCATTTTTTGTCGAAATAGAATATTAGGAAATAAATGACCCCGATTTGAAGGTGAGAGCATCAATGAAGCAACTTATAGATCAATTCGCGGAGTAGTTCTCCGTCTTCTGTCGAGTTTCCGTATGCTCCTTTTGATTTGCCGTCATATTCTCTTAAATAAGAGATGGCACGTACCACCTGAATGGGAGAGAAATTGGACATGCCGGCTTCAATGTCTTTCCATTGATAATAGTTCTTCAATCCTAAATAATCGGACAAAGCTTTTTGCGAACGATCTTTTTGGGAGTAGGCAATAACGAGCGTCGAGAAGGTATTAAAAAGAGTGGCAGTGGAAATAAGCAGCGGATTCTTTTTGGGATTCTTCTCGAAGTAATTGACAATACGGTTTGCCTTCAAAACATCACGATATAACACGGCTCTTACCAGTTCAAAATTGTTGTATTCCTTGCTGATTCCGACGCATTTTTCGATCAAGTCGGAGGTTATCGTATCGCCTCCCGAACTCTGCAAGATTATCAATAACTTCTCTATTTCATGATCCAGTTTACTCAGATCATTGCCGGTATATTCAGAAAGGAGATTTGCTCCTGCTGAATCAATCTTTATCTTCTTTTGTTGCAAGGTACGAAAGATCCACTCGGGAAGTTGATTATCGTACATTTTCAGAGACTCAAATAGAATCCCTTTTCTATCAATCTCTGTAGCCAGTTTGCGATCAATTTTACCGTATTTGTAATTGATGACCAGAATAGTTGTTGAAAGTGGGTTTTGCAAATACTTGATCAATTCGTCGAGATGATCGAGATTCTGCGCTTCTTTCACGATAACGAGATGGTAATCGGCCATAAGAGGATATCTGCGCACTTCATCAAGAAGAAGAGAGACAGAAGAATCGGCCCCATAGAGGACGGTCAGGTTAAAATCTTTTTCCGTTTCCGACAATACGTTTTTTTCCAGTGAGTCAGAAATACGATCAATAAAATAGGGCTCCTCGCCCATTAAACCATATACCGGAACATATTCTCTCTTCTGAATTGAATCCATGATTGATTCAAAAGAAATGTTTTTTTTAGCCATATCTATGCTGCTTTTTTAGCGTCAATCTCTTATAAAATACTACTTTTGGAAAAAGATTCAAGCAACTCATTCCAACGAGCAAACAAATATACTAAATGTTGCCATTAAACCTACCTCTTTATCCAGTTAAAATAATTCAGTCGGAAAGGAAACAACTGATTTATGATCCAATACGCAAAAAAAACGTTGCGTTGACTCCTGAAGAATGGGTGCGACAACAATTTATTCAGTTTCTGATCCATGAAAAAGGATACCCCCCTTCTCTGCTTTCAAACGAAGTTTCCATCCTCTTGAACGGAACAAAAAGAAGATGTGACACGGTTTTGTATTCCAATACTCTAAAGCCTATTGTAATTATTGAATATAAATCGCCGAATGTAGACATCTCGCAACAAGTGTTTGATCAGATTGTTCGGTACAACAGTGTGTTAAGAGTGCCCTACATCATTGTGACCAACGGGCTCAGACACTTTTGTTGTCAGTTGAATTATGAAAAGTTAAGTACCTCATTTTTGTGTGATATTCCTGATTTTAAAACACTCAAAGATGAATATTTCGACGCAAATTAATCAATTAGGCTGAAATTTATTTCCTTCGTGTTATTTGTTTTAGTGTAAAAATTACTATCTTCGCACCGTTCCTAATAATTTACAGAATGAGAAACAGAATTATAATCTGCTCAATAATACTTTCATTGTCTCTGTTGTTGGCTTTTATAGCATGCCAGAAGAAAACCCCATCAGTTTCTTTATCGGAAAATGAGATCGATAATTACTGGAGAGAAGGCAAGACATTGCCATTGGGTGTAACAAACAAGTATCCTTTGCCTATCCAGCAAATCACCAATGACAATGGTATCAATGTGCTGATTGATATGGCCCACCAAACTCAGTTTGTCACTCTCTGGGGGTTAAACAAAAGTATCAACGAACTTGGATTCAGATCGATCGGAAGTCAGGCTTCGTTACATTCTGTATTGGATCCTGATGGTCAATGCCGCGTTCGCATTCCCTTTAAAGAGGGATTATTCCCTTTTGCCTGGATACCAAATCTGGAATACAACATCGTTATTACCGAACAATTGCTTCCCGGATATCAGGAATATCTGCCGGAAGAAATTGATGCTTTGAAGCAGTTCGTCAAAAACGGAGGAGGACTTTTGATTCAATGCGGAGCGGAGTTTTCTCTTTCACCTGACGTCAAGAAGCTATCTCTTGAAAAATTGATTGAGACGTTTGATGCAACGATTGCCAACGAAACAGATCTGTTAAACCAAAATAAATACGCCACATTTGTTACGAACAATAAATGGGAAACTGTGCGTCATGGCGATTATGGAAAGATCATTGAAGCACGTCGGACTTTTGGAGATGGACGTGTGATGCTCGTCGGTGCAATGAATACGTTGATTCCTGATACAACTGACTCTCCGGAGAGACAACTCAATATAAAAACTCTTATTTCAGAGAGACTGAAATGGTTGGCAGAAGGAAAAAAGCCTGTGGGTGGCGAACCTAGAGTTCCATCAACAATGGCTGGTGGCGGAGGAATATATCCTGAACTGGAAAAGAATATCGGTGATATTGTTTTCTTTTATGCGCTGAATCAAAAGAAAGAACTTTTGGATTGTATGGACAATGATCTGCCAAAAGCGCTGAAAAAATTACACGAATGGTTCCCGTCCCCAAAAAGCGAACCGGTTTATCTTGTGTTGGCGGCAGGCTCAGGAGGAGCTTGGGTTGTGAATGCCTACAAACCGAAAGAGGTCGGCCTGGTATGTATTGATCCTCTTTCGCTGATCGATGTATTTGCCTTTGAAATGGGTCACTTGAACAATGGTCCGGCCAACGAGTTTGGTCGTACAGCCGGTTGGGTACAGGCTATCAACGGATGCAACGGTCAGGCAGGATGGTTTCGGGGAAAGATTCTCGCACTTTTTAATGATTCGTACAAAAATAAGCCAAACCGCGATTGTAACTCATTTTTCAAGAGCGACGAGAAGGGTGACTCCATCGACCTTGCCCGGTTTAATCCGGATGAGTTATTTACTTACAACGACAAACTTATGAAACTTTGGTACGTGTTCCAGAAACTGGATGACCGATACGGCACTACTTGGTATCCACGTTGGTTGTGGGTGATGAACACACGCTGGGATAGTACTCCGGAGAAGCAACTTACCTTTGACGAGATGGTAGAAGATATGAGTATTGCTGTCGGTGAAGATCTCTTTCCTTTCTTCAAGAAGCTAGGAACCACCTTGGAGAAAAGCCGTCTTCCTGAGATTGTGTTTAACAATGAGACAATCCGACTGAAAGTAGCTCCACTAGAAGTTACTCCTGCCGGAAATGTCAAGTTGGATAGCATAAAGGACTACAGACAGCCCATCATCGTTACGGAATAACAACTCTTTACATATTCACCCTCGAAAAAGGAGCTATGTTGATGGGCGCAAAATCTTTGTCCTGGTATTTGTAATAACCGGTAATCGCAACCATCGCCGCGTTGTCTGTTGTGAAAGCAAATGGAGGAATATGAATCTTTAAGTGGTATTTTGCAGCGTATGTTTCAAATGCGGCACGTAAAGCGCTGTTTGCCGAAACCCCTCCTGCTACTGCCATTTCTTTAATATTCAGTTCACGGGACGCTTTGTATAGCTTCTCCATCAAGATCTCAACCACCGTCTTTTGAATGGATGCACAGAGATCTGCACGATTCTCTTCAATAAAATTCGGATTATCTTTTATCGCATCGCGGACAAGATAGAGAAAAGAGGTCTTTAGTCCGCTGAAACTGTAATCATATCCTTTCATCTGGGGCTTATGAAAACGGAAGGCTAGTGGATTACCCTCTTTGGCAAGCCGATCCACATGAGGCCCTCCAGGATAGGGCAATCCCATCACCTTAGCGCATTTGTCAAATGCCTCTCCGGCTGCATCATCAATAGTCTGTCCGATAATCTCCATATCTTTGTACGAATTGACACGTATAATCTGCGAATTACCTCCTGAAACCAACAGACAGAGAAAAGGGAAATGAGGTTGATTGTCATCATCGGGCGACTGTTTGATAAAATGAGCCAAAACATGTGCTTGCAAATGATTGACCTCTATCATCGGAATTCCTAGAGAAACAGACAGTCCCTTTGTAAATGAATTGCCAACCAATAAGGAACCTATCAAACCGGGACCGTTCGTAAATGCAATGGCAGATAACTCTGACTTCTTCACTCCTGCTCTTTTCAGGGCTTCATGTACGACCGGGATAATATTTTGCTGATGAGCCCGGGATGCTAACTCCGGCACAACACCTCCATAAGACTGATGCACAGCTTGAGAAGCTATTACATTTGAAAGCATTACTTCATCACGAATCACAGAGGCGGAAGTATCATCACAAGAAGATTCAATACCTAATATTGTTATTGACATGTAGCTGTTTGTTATATTTTTTGCAAAGGAAAGAAGTATTTCGACGAATAGCAATAAGACTTTGCAGTTTTTTGTATTTTTGTTTTTTGAAATTCACGTGTTCAATATTTCACTCCGTGAGAAGGGACAAACGGTCCATCCTCTCAAAAAAGGGAGCTTTCCGACAACTATTTTCGGTCGTACTAACTTATAATTGGAGAAACTATGAAAAGTTTTTTTTGGAAGAAAATTATCTGCATGACATTTTGCTTCATGTTCATCGTCCATTTGCTCGCAGCAAAGGATACTGTGTATTCAGACCATATGGATAGTCTGATTATTAAAGGCAATTTTACTATCAAAGTAACACAAATCGAACCCTCATCAGCCTCTACAGTATTGGCGAATACGATTTATACGCTAACAATAAGGAATGATTCGGTCTATTCGGATCTGCCCTATTTCGGACGCTCTTATCCGACTAACTACGTACACAACAATGGATTGGATATGGAAACTTCGATAGCTGATTATTCGGTAAAAAAGAAAAACAAGGGTATAAAAGAGGTTACATTTACATCGGTTACCAAAGATGATACCTACAAATGGACACTCAACTTCAAAACACAAGGTTCGGTAGAGATTCATGTGTCCATGCGAAACAGACAACCTATTCGCTTTATAGGGACAGTCCAGCCTGTCATGTAACAAAAGAAGATTGCATCAAGAAGTGCTGTAGCTTAGATTTTTTGCTGCGATTATTCCATTAATCAGAGAATATGAGTTATATTTGCATTTTAATAAATTAAAAAGTTTTATGGACAACGAAAACAAGAATAATTCGACTTCATCCGGTACTCCTTCAAATAACAATAAAAAACCTCCGGTAAAGTTCAAGTTTAACTTATACTGGGTCTACGCGTCAATAGCCATACTGATGGTATTCCTTTGGCTGTCAAACGACATGAATATCTCAGGGAAAAAGGATTGGTCAGAGTTTGATCAAATGCTGAGAAACGGATATATCGAAAAAATCGTCGCTCACAAAAGCAAAACCGAACTGGATGCGTTTATCCTTAAGGAGCATATCAAAGATGTGTTTCCCGATTCATCAAATAAAAGTTCTCAACCGGCAAAGATTACTATCGGTTATAGCTCTAACGAATTCTTGGGTAATTATCTGAATGATTTGAAGGAAGAAAAAGGAATCGAGCCTAAGATTGTGTGGGAACCGGGTAATGACGGCTTCATGAATATATTGTACACTTTCGGACCGATTCTTCTTTTCGTTGGACTCTGGATTTTTATGATGCGCAAAATGTCGGGTGGAGTTGGCGGATCAGGAGGAGGAGTGTTTAATGTCGGTAAATCGAAGGCTCAGCTCTTTGACAAAGACAATGAGAATAAGAAGACGTTTAAGGATGTAGCCGGTCTGGCTGAAGCAAAAGAAGAAGTTCAGGAGATTGTTGAGTTTCTTAAAAACCCATCACGATATACAGACCTCGGAGGAAAAATTCCGAAAGGCGCATTGCTTGTTGGCCCTCCGGGTACCGGTAAGACGTTGCTTGCTAAAGCTGTGGCGGGAGAAGCCAACGTGCCTTTCTTCTCTCTCTCCGGTTCGGACTTTGTAGAGATGTTTGTGGGTGTAGGAGCCTCTCGGGTACGCGACCTCTTCAAACAAGCCAAAGAAAAAGCACCGTGCATCGTATTTATTGATGAGATTGATGCTGTGGGACGTGCCCGTGGAAAGAATCCCAATATGGGTTCAAATGACGAACGCGAGAATACGCTTAACCAACTTCTGACTGAGATGGATGGATTTGGCTCAAACAGTGGTGTTATCATTCTTGCTGCTACCAACCGTGCCGATATTCTGGATAAAGCACTGTTGCGTGCTGGAAGATTTGACCGTCAGATTACGGTCGAACTCCCCGATCTGACTGAACGTAAAGAGATCTTCCAGGTACATCTACGTCCAATTAAGATTGCCTCGGATGTTGACGTCGAATTGCTTGCAAGACAAACTCCGGGCTTTGCAGGTGCAGATATTGCCAATGTTTGTAATGAAGCTGCATTGATTGCTGCTCGTCGAAATAAGAAATTTGTCGAGAAACAGGATTTTATGGATGCTGTGGACCGTATCATCGGTGGTTTGGAAAAAAAGAATAAGATAACGACCGTTGAAGAAAAAAGAACCATTGCTATTCATGAAGCAGGGCACGCCACCCTCAGCTGGTTTCTTGAATTTGCCAATCCATTGGTAAAAGTAACGATTGTGCCTCGTGGGAAGGCTCTTGGTGCTGCCTGGTACTTGCCTGAAGAGAGACAAATTACGACTCGCGAACAAATGCTTGATCAAATGTGTGCCACACTTGGAGGTCGTGCAGCTGAAGATGTTTGCATCGGAAAAGTGTCAAGTGGCGCTATGAATGATCTCGAGAGAACAACCAAACAAGCTTATGGAATGGTCGCCTACCTCGGCTTGAGTGAAAAACTGCCAAATCTTTGCTATTACAATGCACAAGATGAGTTTGCTTTCAATAAACCGTATAGTGAAAAAACAGCTGAATTGATTGACGAGGAAGTGAAATCGCTGATCAATGAGCAATATGAGCGTGCAAAAGAGATGCTCATTAAACACAAAGAGTGCCACAAACAACTGGCAGACCTGTTGGTTGAACGCGAGGTAATCTATGCGGAAGATCTGGAACGTCTGTTCGGCAAACGTCAGTGGGCTTCACGAACGGAAGAGATCCTCTCCTTGAACGAGGAAAATCTGCGCGAAATCAATAACGAACATAAAAGTGCAGAAGATAGTTCATCGGAAGAAAATGCGGATAGTAATTCTGATGAAACTGAAAATCAAGCAAAAACGAGCAATCTAACCGATCACTAACCTGAAACCGGGTTAGTGATCCGGTCTAATATCAATCGAATGAATAATTTTCTGACACGTACTCTAACCGGATTAATCTTTGTCGTGCTTCTTGTTGGGAGTATTGTTTTGCAATCATACATATTCTGTACTGTGTTTGCAATTATTGTTGCTATATGCCTCTGGGAGTTTTACCATCTTGTCGTTTCACTGAAAGAGAAATCACACGTAGAGAAGTGGGCCGGAATACTCAGTGGTACTTACTTCTTTCTTGCATCCTATTTATTTGTGAATGGCAATTCCCCTATTCAATTCTTTCTCCCCTATATTGTTTACCTGATTTTCATTATTATAAGCGAAATCTATAAGAATGCAAAGAACCCCATAGCAAACATCGCTTATACACTAATGGGGCAAATCTATATTGTACTTCCTTTCTCTCTGTTCAACCTGTTTTTTGCTCCTGCAGAAAGTGAAGGAATGGGCTTTATTGGAAATAGTAGTAACCTATCTGCCGCTTTTCTCTCCTATGAGTATATAGAAAGAGCAATTCTCCCACTTACTATATTTGTGTTTATTTGGATCAATGATACTTTTGCCTATCTTTTTGGTGTAACTTTAGGAAAACATCGCTTGTTCGAACGTATTTCTCCAAAGAAATCATGGGAAGGTTTTTTTGGTGGTGCGTTTATGACAATCGTTATAGCTTGTATATGCGCAGTTTACTTACACCAACTATCTACAATTCAATGGATTGGATATGCTATCACCGTAGTTGTAGCCGGCACATACGGAGACTTGTTTGAGTCCTTACTCAAACGTACAGTGGGTGTAAAGGATTCTGGAAACTTCTTACCCGGACATGGAGGCATCCTAGACAGATTAGACAGTGCGTTGCTCGCAATCCCTGCTTCTCTCGTTTATTTGAATATGGTTACTTACTAAATATCATCTTCACCATGAATAACAAACAAGGCTATACAGTCAAACAGTATCATCAACCTGTCAAAAGGTATTGCCAGACTCTTGATTTGAAAGAGAATCCGGAACTGATTGCTGAATATCGTAAACGTCACAGCGAACAATATGCATGGAAAGAGATACGGGAAGGTATAAGAGAGGTGGGAATCCTAGAAATGGAAATATACATTCTGGGTTCCCGATTGTTTATGATTGTGGAGACTCCTCTCGATTTTGAATGGGAAACAGCAATGGATAAATTAAGCAAACTACCGCGTCAGGCTGAATGGGAAGACTACATGTCGGATTTCCAAAAAGCGCTACCTGGAGCTACTTCTGCTGAAAAATGGAAGCTTATGGAGCGCATGTTTTATCTATACAAATAAAACAGATTATAACGACTAATACACTATGAAACAAACATCTAACACATCTATTTTCAAAGGAAAAGACGGCACAAATTACCTTATTCCTTTTATATTGGTTACTTCTCTGTTCTTCTTTTGGGGAGTGGCAAACAATATGACTGATACCCTACTTGCTGCTTTTAAGAGTATCATGAAGATGAATGATTTTCAAACTTCATTCATCCAAATGGCCTTTTATGGATCATACGCATGCTTTGCAATTCCGGCAGCTCTTCTGATCCGCAAATATAATTTCAAAACCGGCATTATCTTCGGACTTATTCTGTATGCGTCAGGCACCTTTCTCTTTTACCCCGCCAGCCAGTTTGCTTCCTATGCTTTTTATCTCTTTGCCATCTACATTATGGCAGGGGGATGTTCGATTCTCGAAACAACCGCCAACCCCTATATTCTCTCGATGGGAAGTCCGGAAACTGCTACCCGACGTCTTAATTTCGCGCAATCCTTCAACCCTATCGGTTCGATTACCGGAATCGCGCTCAGCCAGTATTTCATCCTTTCGCAATTAAGTGCAAACAAGAATCAAATGGATGTACAGCAACTTCAGGCTGCTCAAAGCCTTGAATTGTTTGCTGTTACCACCACCTATATGTGTGTCGGAATAACCTTGCTGATCCTTCTGGTTATTATTCTTGCTTACAAAAACATGCCCAAAGGCTCTGATACAGACAAGACTTCTTTTGTTCAGACCATGAAGAGCCTTGCAAAAAGGAAAAACTATACTGCCGGTGTCATTGCACAATTCTTTTATGTAGGTGCTCAAATCGGAGTTTGGTCTTACACCATTCGTTATGTAATGAAAGTGCTTGGAATGGTTGATCCTGATACGGATATGATTATTAGTACGAAAGTCACAGAGTTCATACAAAACTACCCTTCATGGAGTAACTTATGGAATTTTGGTCCGCATACCACAGCTGAGAATATAGGTAACTCATTCTATCTTGCCTCTATTGTTCTCTTTATGTGTTCTCGATTTATTTTTACAGCGTTGATGAAATACCTTCAACCGGGATTACTGCTGGCTTTTGCGGCATTCTGTGCAGTATTAGCCACCTTGGTTTCAATATTTAGTTACGGAATGACCGGTGTGATCGGTTTAGTTATGGTCTCTTTCTTTATGTCACTGATGTTTCCTACAATTTATGGACTAGCATTAAATGGTATTCATGATGGAGAGGCCAAAGTAGGAGGTTCCTTTCTCGTGATGGCAATATTAGGTGGAGCATTGTTGACAGCTATACAAGGCTTTGTTTCCACATCTGCGGGTGATATCAGAGCATCCTACTGGGTACCACTTTTCTGCTTTGCAGTTGTAGCACTCTATGGACTTCTTACGCACAACTTAGAGAAACCCGGACATAAGCAATAAGAAGGGATTCTGAGTCAAGAAATATTTAGTACTCATCTTGAAATCGTTAAACATTACTAATGCCTAAGAAATAATAGAAGGAAAGTATGTTGAGTAACATAAAAACGCTTACCTTTGCATCATGTTTTTCATGGTATTAGATTTAAGGTTAAGGAAGATTGGTTGTCGCGAGACAACCTTCTTTTTTTATAGTACCTTTGCTCCGATATTTGTACCATTCAATATTTCAGTTTTATCATAAGTAATATCTCCATAACATGTTCAAGCCAGAAAATACAGAAAGAGTCTCAAAACCGGGAAACACGGGAAGAGCAGCGAAACCACGATTTGCAGAAAAAACTGCCAACTCAAGAGATACAAGCAAAATAGCCAAAACAGAATTCAAGGAAAGAACCTCTAAGAAAGAATTCACTGGAAGAACCTCCAAACCGGAATTTAGAGGAAGAACTGAAAAGCCTGAATTCGGAGGAAGAGCTTCCAAACCGGAATTCGGAGGAAGAGCTGAAAATCCTGAGTTCGGAAGAAGAGCCGCCAGACCAATCCGTGTCGGAAGAGGAGTTATACCTGTTAATCCGGCAAACGAAAATAAAAGCCCAACTTTTGAAGTGAAGCAAGAATCGGAATTGCTCCCTTTTTTAATGGAGAAATTGCATGGCATCAGCCGTAACTCTGCTAAATCTTACTGTTCACTAAGTTTTATCCGCGTTGATGACCGCATTGAAAAACGCCCCAACACGATTTTGAAGCCCGGGCAAGTAGTCATCATTGATAAAACATCTCGTAAGAATGCATTTAGACACCCGATGCTTGATATAGTTTATGAAGATGCATTCGTCATTGTCGTAAATAAAAAGGAAGGCCTCCTCTCTGTGTCTGCCACTGAGAGCGAAAAAGAAGTGACAGCTCATAGGCTCTTGCAGGAATATGCAAAGAAAAAGGATAAACGCAATCGAGTATTCGTGGTTCATCGTTTAGATAGAGAAACTTCCGGCTTGATGATGTTTGTGAAAACAGCAGAGATTCAGCAGGCTTTTCGGGATAACTGGAAACAAGTAGTACATGAACGTCGTTACGTCGCTGTTGTGGAAGGTAGAATAAAAAAAGAATATGATACAATCCACACTTGGATCAAAGAAAATAAAGATTTCCTCAATTACTCATCTCTTTCAAAAGGAGACGGACAAGAAGCTATCACTCATTATAAGGTGATCAAACGTGGAGCAACCCGTACGCTGATTGATGTTCATCTCGAAACGGGAAGAAAAAATCAGATCCGCGTTCACATGCATGACATTGAACATAGCATTGTTGGAGATCAAAAATATGGCATTCCGGGTAATGATCCTATCGGAAGGTTATGTTTACATGCCAAAGTACTTTCTTTTTATCACCCAAAGACCAACGAGATCAAACATTTTGAAACTCCAGTTCCAAAATCGTTCCTTTCTTTGATTAAATAGCCTACTTTTCAGCAGAAAAATATCAAAATGTACACTTTTTGATAAAATAAATAGACAAAAGCTTTGGTATTACCTGAAATACTACTATTTTTGCCACCCAGAAAACTAATCAACATTATTATTTACATCATGGACGCAAAAAAGGTATTAGAAGACCTGAAAAGAAGATTCCCTAATGAAGTGGAATATCATCAGGCAGTAGAAGAAGTTTTAAGTACTATTGAAGAAGAGTACAACAAACACCCTGAGTTTGACAAGGTCAATTTAATTGAACGTCTCTGCATTCCAGATCGTGTGTTCCAGTTCCGTGTAACCTGGATGGATGACAAAGGCAACATCCAAACTAACATGGGTTACCGTGTTCAGCACAATAATGTAATCGGTCCGTACAAAGGTGGTATCCGTTTCCACAGTTCAGTAAACCTTGGTATTCTGAAGTTCCTTGCTTTTGAACAAACATTCAAAAACTCACTGACTACTCTCCCAATGGGTGGTGCTAAAGGTGGTGCAGACTTCACTCCTCGTGGCAAATCAAATGCTGAAGTAATGCGTTTCTGCCAGTCATTTATGCTTGAACTATCAAAACACATCGGTCCAGACACCGACGTTCCTGCTGGTGATATAGGTGTTGGTGGTCGCGAAATAGGTTACATGTTTGGAATGTACAAAAAGCTTAGAAGTGAGTTTACAGGAGTACTAACTGGCAAGGGTCTTGAATTTGGTGGTTCATTGATTCGTCCGGAAGCTACCGGTTATGGTAACATCTACTTCCTGATGGAAATGCTTAAGACTAAAGGTACAGACTTGAAAGGTAAATCTTGCTTGATTTCAGGTTCTGGTAATGTGGCTCAGTACACTGCAGAGAAAGTGCTCGAATTGGGTGGTAAAGTTCTGACAATGTCTGATTCTAACGGTTATATCTACGATCCGGATGGAATCACAACTGAGAAACTGAACTACATCATGGAATTGAAGAACGTATATCGCGGTCGTATCAGCGAATATGCAGACAAGTATGGTGTGAAATATGTGGCCGGCGAAAAACCTTGGGGTGAAAAAGCTGACATCGCATTGCCTTCTGCTACACAAAACGAATTGAACGGTGACCACGCTCGTCAATTGATTGCGAATGGTGTAATGGCTGTTTCTGAAGGAGCCAATATGCCTTCTACTCCTGAAGCTATCGAGGTATTCCAGGATGCTAAGATCCTGTATGCTCCGGGTAAAGCTGCTAATGCAGGTGGAGTATCAGTTTCAGGATTAGAGATGTCACAAAACTCCTTGAGATATAACTGGTCATCAGAAGAAGTTGACAACAAGCTGAAAAGCATCATGAAGAATATTCACGAAGCTTGCGTGAAATACGGAACACAACCTGATGGTTACGTAAACTATGTGAAGGGTGCTAACGTTGCCGGCTTCATGAAAGTTGCAAAAGCCATGATGGCTCAAGGCATTTATTAATTTGCTTATCTTATTCAAAAAGGGATGTTCCGATGGAACATCCCTTTTTTTTAAATAACTCCTTGCGCCATCATCGCCCGGGCAACCTTCATAAACCCTGCAATATTGGCACCTTTTACATAATTGATATATCCATCCTGTTCTCTCCCAAAAGTTACACATTGTCGATGTATACTACTCATAATGTTATGTAATTGGCGATCGACTTCCTCAGACTCCCAACCAAGATGCATCGCATTTTGTGACATTTCCAGACCGGAAACTGACACACCTCCCGCATTGACCGCCTTTCCGGGTGCATACAGTATTTTGTGTTCAAGAAAAAGATCAATAGCTTCGGGAGTACATCCCATGTTAGATATCTCAGCAACACAGGTCACACTATTGTTAAGGGCATCAAAACGAAATGTATATATTACTGATATTGAGATAATGATGTAAGTGTTTGATTGTTGGATAGATAAAGACTAAATTGAAAGAGAGTGATGCAAAACGAAATGCGAACATTACTTTACATCAGGTTTACATTAAACAGTAGAAAACGAACATTCAAACGCACGAAACTTAACATGAAAGGCAGAACGAACTCATAAAAGCCGCCAAAACACGCGTAATCGACACGCAAACGCACAACTTTACTACGTCACCGCAAAAATGCTGCTGTAGGGCTTTA
>JAQUZH010000031.1 GCA_028691445.1 Bacteroidales bacterium
TCTTGCCCGTCAGTAGATAAGAAAGGGCATCCGGCATGAAGAGAATCTCTGAGGCTTTTTTGAGCGGTTCGAAAGATTCCTGCATTCCTGCGTACAGCTGATACAGCGAATTGAAATTCATGATTTGAATCCCGGTCAGGTTGTAGACCTCTTCCTTGGAGATTATCTTGAAGAATTCTTCCGGTTTGCCGTCGGTGTAAGGATCGCGATAAGCGCGGGGCAAACCGAGTATGGAACCATCTTTAGCCAAACAGGCAAAATCGACGCCCCAAGTATCTACACCGATCGAATCGGGATGAATGCCTTCACGAACACAAGCCAACAAGCCTTCTTTTAAAGATGAATAGAGACTGAATATATTCCAGTAAAACTTACCGTGTATCTCCAAAATAGCATTTGGGAAACGCGTCAACTCACGCATCTCAAGTTTGCCTCCCTTTAGAGTGCCAATCACCGAACGACCGCTGGTAGCGCCTAAGTCAAAAGCTAAAAAAGTAAACTGATCCATCGAATTAGATATTTAAAGTTGTAACACCCTTCAACCTTTTTCAGTTGAGATTTCAAAGGTATTTGATTTTTTAATCTGCCGAACTTATAAAAGTGATAAAATAACTTTCAAATCTGATTCACAGGTTTATTAGTTATCAGGGTGTTGACTAAAAAGAGACTCTCTAATCAGATGGATCTGTCTTATTTATGCGTCTCAACCTTTTCTGTTGGAGGTCTGTTTTCATTTCTGAGAGCGACTTGTCTGACCACTTCATCAGCCAGTGCAAGAAAAGCCTGACCACTGGCAGACTCCGTATGCAAAGCAACCGGTTTGCCTGAATCACCCCCTTCGCAGATGGACTGAACGATAGGAATCTGTCCGAGCAAAGGGATGTTCATCGATTCACTTAACCGCTTGCAACCCTCTTTCCCAAAAAGATAATACTTGTTTTGAGGAAGTTCGGCTGGAGTGAACCAAGCCATATTTTCCACCAGTCCCAAGACCGGAACATTTACTTTATCATTGGTAAACATATTGATCCCTTTGACAGCATCGGCCAAAGCAACTTCTTGCGGAGTGCTGACGACGATCGCGCCGGTCAGAGCCAGTGTTTGAACCAGCGTGAGATGGATATCGCTTGTGCCGGGAGGAAGATCAATCAGAAAATAATCCAGTTCGCCCCAGTTCCCTTCATTGATCAACTGCTTCAACGCATTGCTTGCCATCGCTCCACGCCATAGCACAGCATTCCCTTTCTCAACAAAAAAACCGATAGAGAGAATCTTTACACCATAACTCTCTGCCGGATTGATCATCTCTTTGCCATCAATCTCTTCCAGCGTGGGACGCGCATCTTCCACTCCAAACATCTTGGGTACGGACGGTCCGAATATATCAGCGTCCAGCAAGCCGACACGATATCCGCGCAGAGACAGAGCGATAGCCAGATTGGAAGAGACAGTAGATTTGCCAACACCGCCTTTACCCGACGATATAGCGATGATATTTTTCACCTGCGCCAAAGGTTTCGCCGGAACAGCAGCAACGGGAGCTTGTTTGAACACAGCGGTAATATTTCCTTTGATTTCCACCTCTTCTCCGACATACGTTGTAATGGCAGCTTCAGCTGATTTGATCACTGAACGGAGGAAAGGGTCATTTTGTTTGTCAAAGAGGATGGAAAAGGAAACTTTGTTTCCTTCGATACGGATATCGTCATCCACCATTCCGAGGGTGACAAGGTCTTGTCCCTTGCCCGGGTAGCGCACTTTGGAAAGCGCGTCAAGAATAAGTTTGGGGTAAATTGCCATATTTTTATCTTCTGTTTCTTCCGAAGCTCCGATAGGAGTCCGGCTCAATTTCTATATCTGGTTCGGTAATCGTCTCCTTCTTCACAAGTTGGAACTGGATGTATTTGATATCAATGCCTCTGGACAACCATTGTTGTTCGTAGTAGGTCTTGATAGAGAGAATATCATCATCCAGTCCTGAGTGATAGAGGTTGTCTGTTTGAAAGATGACCGGATAGTTGTTTAACCGTACGAGTTCGGTCGTGTAGGTAAACATAAACGTACTGTCTGTCTTGAGGTGAATGAGTCCGTTGTCACGAAGAATGCGACCGTAGAGCTTCAAGAACCCAGAGGAAGTGAGTCTCTTTGTCACCTTTTTCATCTGAGGATCAGGGAAAGTCAGCCATATCTCGCTGATCTCTTCCGGACCAAAGAAGGTCTCTATAAATTCGATATGTGTACGAAGGAAAGCAGCATTAGAGATATGCTCTTCGATGGCCTCTTTGGCCCCTGTCCACATTCTGGCTCCTTTGATATCGATGCCAATAAAATTCTTGTCTGTATACTTCCGTGCCAGTCCGACCGTATATTCTCCTTTGCCACATCCCAGCTCAAGAACGATCGGGTGGTTGTTACCAAAGACTTTTTCTCCCCAATGACCTTTCAATTCGCACTCTTGCCGGCTGTCGTTGAAAGTAGCAAATTCATACACATTGGTGAATTCGCGCATATCAGCAAACTTCTGTAATTTGTTTTTTCCCATACATTATAAAAGGCTGTTGACCCTTTCTTTTATCTTTTGGATTGTTTGTTTGTAATTCTCACAACTGAAAACGTAAAGTCCGCCATCGGACGTGATGATAATAAATGCCTGACTGACATCGCCCACAAAGGCTTTGTATCGTCCCAGCTCACGGTTCATAAACAGTCCGGTGTAGCCCCAATACCCCCCGCTACCGAGTAAACGATAGTCTTTTTTCATGTTAAACGGCCGAATAGAGCGGATCACACTGTAAGGAAGTTCGATTGTGCCCAATCCTTTTTTCAAAACGAATGCTCTTGGTTTAAGTAAAAGATAGAGCGGCATGAACGAGATGGCATATAATACGGCAATAGCGATGACGATAATGCCCGTCAAACCGATGAAAAAGCTCAACTTCTCAGGTTGAAGAAGTGCTTGTATAAGTTCAAAAATCCCTACTGCCAATGCCAACGAACAAAGAATGCTGACAGTCCATACTTTGCGGGACCATTTTATATTGATTCTTTCAGTTTTCATTCTCGTTTTTTTTGTTTACCGTGAGATCGTCTTTACGGCTATCTCTGTACAAAAATAGACATATCGTTTGAGATAAGGACAAAAACAGATAAAAATAATGTCACTCTTGTCTGCGATTAGGTCGTTAAAGGGCAAACATAAAGCTCTATATTGCATCAGAATGGACGTCTGATTGCTTCTGTTTTTGATGCTAATAATCGCTCGACCGTGCTTCATCACAGAAGCATCCTGAACTCTCTGGAAAAATAGACGGATCCGTTGCCAAAGATAACCCAAAGATTTTTTCTTTTCATACGGAAGTTTTTATCGTTTCACAGACGTGAAACGATAAAAACTTCCGTATGAAATCAGGCAAGCATCAAAACCTAAATTTTTTCGATTCCGATACCCGGAAGATCGTTGAGCAGTAGTTTGCCTTGCGACAGTTGTACCCCTTTGAAAAGGTCATTGGAGATGAGCAGGTTTCCGTCCAAATCGGCAAAGTCAACCAAGGGAGAGAGCTGCGCCGCTGCCGATACCGCACAAGAAGTTTCCGTCATGCAGCCGATCATGACTTTCATACCCAGTTCGCGTGCCAATAGCATCATCTGATGAGCTTCCCGCATGCCAGTACATTTCATCAGTTTGACGTTGATTCCTGAAAAGGCTCCCTCTATCTTTCTTATATCATGCAAGCGTTGAACCGACTCATCCGCAAACGTAGGGAGCGGACTATGCGCTGTCAGCCAGGCGTTATCCTCCAGTTGTGCTACCGGCATGGGCTGTTCGATCATGACTACTCCCTGATCTTTGAGCCAATGGATCATCTCCAATGCCTGCTGTTTGTCTTTCCATCCTTGATTGGCATCTACTGCCAAAGGTAATGTCGTTACACTCCGGATAGCCTCTATCATCTTTTTGTCATTCTCTTTCCCCAGTTTGACTTTCAGAATGTTAAACTGTCCGGCTACCTCCATTGTCTTTTGTTTCATGACATCGGGCGTATCTATTCCAATAGTGTATGTCGTAGAAGGAGCTTTCGTTTTGTCCAGTCCCCAGATCGAATGCCAGGTAGCTCCCTGAATCTTGCCATACAGATCATGGAGCGCAATGTCAATCGATGCTTTTGCAGCGGTGTTGCCCGGCATGATACGATCCACGTAGTCCAATATCGCATCCAGATCAGACGGATGGGCATACGGAGAGAGATCGACCTGACTTAAAAAACGCTGAACAGACTCGGTTGTTTCGCCAAGATAAGGAGGCATGGATGCCTCACCATAACCGATCAAACCATCATATTCGATCTCCGTTTGTACCCCGGGTGTTGTTGACCGCGAACAACTAGCCACGGTGAATGTATGTTTCAGCTGCAGTTCGTACGGGTAGAAGCGCAGCGTGAGTTTCTTGTGCGATGAATGTGTTGCCATGATTACATGTTAAAAAGGAAGGCCGGCTGAACATGAAAGTCAGGCCGGCCTTTGAATAATTTGTATTGTCAGAGATTACTCCACAATAGTAACCCAACCGAATGTATCCGGTTCGTCACCATATTGGATGGCTCTCAGTTTGTTATACAGCTTGGTGCACACCGGACCCGGTTTGCCTGTTTTCGAGATCTGATAGCTCTTTCCTTCCAATGGGTCATCTATGCGTCCGACAGGACTGATTACAGCGGCTGTACCACATTCGCCTGCTTCTTCAAAAGTAGCAAGTTCCTCTTCCGGAACGCGTCTTCTTTCGATCGTCATACCCATTGATTTGGCAATCTCAATCAAGCTCTTGTTGGTGATAGAAGGCAGGATTGAAGATGACTCGGGTGTAATATAAGAGTTGCCCCGGATGCCGAAGAAGTTCGCTGGACCACATTCATCAATGTATTTTTTTTCTTTTGCGTCCAGATACAACACAGCAGCGTAACCCTCTTCGTGTGCTCTTTGTCCGGCCACCAAACTGGCAGCATAGTTGCCGCCCACTTTATAAGTACCGGTTCCCAGAGGTGCAGCACGGTCGTATTGACGGTATATTACAACATTCGTGTTTTGGAATCCTGCTTTGAAATAAGGACCAACCGGCGTAACGAAAATGATAAACAGATATTCTTTTGCCGGACTCACGCCCACTTGTGGACTGATGCCGATGAGCAACGGACGGATATACAAGGATGCGCCACTTTCATACGGTGGAATGAAACGTTCGTTCAGTTTGACAGCCTTAATGACAGCTTCTGAAAACTTTTCAGTTGGTATTTGTGGCATCATAATACCATCACACGAAGATTGTAACCGTTTAGCGTTATCTTCCATGCGGAACAGACGGATCTTTCCATCTTTGCCGCGAAAAGCTTTCATACCTTCAAAGGCTTCTTGTCCGTAATGCAAACAAGTAGCCGCCATGTGTATGTTGATGGTGTCTGTGGAAGATACTTCCAGTTCTCCCCACTTACCATCACGATAGTAACAGCGTACATTATAATCTGTCTTCATGTATCCGAAAGACAGGTCAGACCAATTGATATTCTCCATAATAAATGAGTTTGTTCTTTTGAGAACACAAAATTAATACATTAATTTGTATTCTAATGAATTATTGAAGAAATGCTTCAGCAAAAAGTATTACATTTGTACCTTTAAGAGGGAAATATTGATATGTTTTTTAAAGATATTGTAGGACAACAACCGGTCAAAGATCATTTGAGGAAGATGGTAGATGAAAATCGTCTCCCGCATGCGTTGTTATTGCATGGGAATGAGGGTACAGGAGTTTTCCCTCTTGGTCTTGCTTTGGCACGCTATCTGGACTGTACTCACCGCGTCGATGGCGATGCTTGTGGCGTTTGTCCCTCTTGCTTGAAGTTTAATAAACTCGCGCATCCGGATCTTCATTTTGTTTTCCCGATCTATAAAGATTCAAAACGCAAGAAAGAGCGTTGTGATGATTATATCAGTGAATGGAGACAAATGGTGCTTGAAAATCCCTATTTTAATATGGAGATGTGGCTGAAGAGTATCAAGGCGGAGAACTCGCAGGCAATTATTTATGCGCAAGAGTCTGATGAGGTGTTGCGCAAACTGAGCTTTAAAACGTTTGAAGCTGAGCATAAAGTGATGCTGATCTGGCTTCCAGAAAAGATGCATTCGGTTTGCGCTAACAAACTGCTGAAGATATTGGAAGAACCGGCTCCGCAAACTCATTTTATATTGTTGTCGGAGAATCCGGAAGAGATACTTGGCACGATTCTCTCAAGATCTCAATCGCTCCAGATTCCGGAGATCACTCAGAAATGTATTGCGGACAAACTGGAAGCTGACTACAAACTGAGTGCGGAGGATGCTCAGTATATCGCTCATATTGCAAACGGCAGTTATATCCAGGCATTGAATAATCTTCAGATGGGGGAGTCGGCCAGCGAGTTGCTTGATTTCTTCGTCAAGTTAATGAGACTTGCCTATATGCGCGAGATCAAGGAGCTGAAGAAGTGGAGTGAAGAGATGGCAGCCAAGGGGCGGGAGTATCAGAAGATGTTTCTTGACTATACGCTCTATATGATGCGTGAGAACTTTATGGCAAACTTCAGAAAACCGTCGATCGTCTATATGAATAGTCCGGAACGAACGTTTTCTTCCCGCTTTTGTCAGTTTATACACGAGCGTAATATTGATGATCTGACGCTCGAACTGACCAAAGCTGCCGATGATATTGAGAGTAATGTGAATAGTAAAATTGTATTGTTTGATCTCGCTCTGAAGATTGCAACACTTTTAAAACGAAAATAATAAGAAAAATTTATGGATAGTAAAAATATAATTCAGAAACCGGGACCACAAATAGAAGAGGAGCTTCCTGCTGATAATAAGACAGGAGATTTTCATCTCACAGCGTGTTGCCGGATAAAAGGTAAATGCTATAAAGCAATTACTCAAAATAAATTGAATACGTATGATTGGTTGGGCGATATTCCCGATTCGGAGAAGGATTGCGAATTTGTGGAAGTTCAGTTTAAAAATACACGGAAAGGCTATTTTCGTAATTCTTTGGAGCTTTCTCTTTGTAAGGGAGATATTGTAGCGGTTGAATCTAACCCGGGACATGATGTGGGTGAGGTTACCATGACTGGTAGACTTGTCTTGCTTCAGATGAAAAAGAATGGCATAAAGAGCGATGTGGAGATCAAACGTGTCTATCGGAAAGCCAAACAATCTGATATTGAGAAATGGGAAGAGTCAAAGAGGAAGGAACATGATACGATGCTTCGTTCGCGTAAAATAGCTGAGGATCTTAAACTCAATATGAAAATTGGTGACGTAGAGTATCAGGGAGATGGAAATAAAGCTATTTTCTTCTATATTGCCGATGAACGGGTGGATTTCCGTCAGTTGATTAAAGTCTTGGCGGAGACTTTCAAAGTGCGTATCGAGATGAAGCAGATTGGTGCTCGTCAGGAGGCTGGACGTATAGGTGGCATCGGACCGTGTGGCCGCGAACTTTGTTGCTCGGGATGGATGAGCAGCTTTAGCTCTGTTTCTACCGGTGCAGCACGTTTGCAGGATCTTTCGCTCAATCCTCAGAAACTCGCCGGACAATGCGCCAAACTCAAATGCTGTTTGAATTATGAGACGGATTGTTATATGGAGGCTCAAAAGAAACTCCCATCCAGAGAGGTCTCTCTCGAAGCTGCCGATGCTACTTATTATCATTTCAAAACGGATATCTTTAAAGAGGAAATGACTTATTCAACTGATAGGAACTTTGCTGCGAATCTTGTCACGATTACTTCCAAACGGGTTTTTGAGGTGATAGCAATGAATAAGAAAGGATTGAAACCTCTCTCCTTGCAGGAAGAATCTGAAAAGAAAGTGAAGGAAAAAGATTTTCAGGATATTTTAGGTCAGGATAGTGTAACTCGCTTTGATAAAAACAAAAAGAGTTCCAATCACAAGAAGAAACATAAACCCAGACCAAACAACTCATCAAATCAATCGTCCCGACCGAATGAAAAGAAGCCTCAGTAACAAATGGTTTTTTCTCTTCTTGATTATTGGCTTGAGCTCTTGTCACAAAGGATTCGTTTTCAGCCAGTTTAAAGAGATTGGTTCAACGGGCTTGGGTAAGGGTGATTGTTTTGTTTTTAATGTGGAGGTTCCTGACTCGTCTCTTTGTTACGACGTGAATATTGTGCTTCGTCATACTTTCTCTTATCCATACAGAGACATCCATTTGCTAGTCAAAGAGCATTTACCGGGTGTACCAAAGGATTCGTATAAGAAGGTTAAGGCGCAGATCTTTGGTCGTGAAAAGAGTGCAAACTTGCCAGGGTGGAATGCTATTGGAGTGACGGTTATTCCGTATCAAAAAGGAAAGTTTTTTCCACATGCAAAGGGAACAATTCAAATCATGCAGAATATGGAAGATGCTTCTCTTCCGGGAATATTGGAGGTTGGAGTAGAAGTCGTTCAGAAATAAAACAAAGAGCTCCGGAATATCGATCAGATCATATTCCGAAGCTTCTTGTTTTATGGGGGGATTTCTTATTCCAGATAACAATAGCCATATAGACCCGAACGGTAATTGGATAGAAACTCTTTCCCTTCATCTACTGTAATCTTGCCCATTTTTACGGATGCCGTTACCCATGTTTCCAGTGAACGTACCATTTTCTTTGTGTTGTATTGTACGTATTCCAAAACTTCAGCCACTGTTTCACCGTCAATGATCTGATTAATGGAATATCCTTTCTCATCCACCGTTACGTGTACTGCATTGGTGTCACCAAACAAATTGTGAAGGTCGCCAAGAATCTCCTGATAAGCACCAACCAGAAAGACACCCATGTAATACGATTCTTTCGCTTTGAATTGATGAACGGGCAAATAGTATGAGAAGTTGCGTGTAGAGATAAAGTTATCTATCTTTCCATCTGAATCGCACGTAATATCCTGAAGTGTTGCACTCCTGTCTGGCTTTTCTTCAAGGCGATGTATGGGCATGATTGGAAATACCTGATCGATCGCCCATGAATCTGGCAATGATTGAAACAGGGAGAAATTACAGAAATACTTGTCCGGTAGTAATTTGGATAGTTGTTTGAGCTCTTCAGGTGCATGTTTGACTTCACTGGAGATCTCGTAAATCTCACGGGTAATACTCCAGAACAGACGCTCTATTTGTCCGCGCGTTTTCAAATCAAGCAACCCAAGACTGAATAGATCCAAGCCCTCTTCCCTGATTTGTTGGGCATCATGCCATGCTTCCAGCATTTTTGTCTGATTCAGGGTTTCCCAAATCTGATATAAATCACGTACAAGTTCATGATCATCATCAGAAACTGTAATGTCTGAGTCCCATGAAGGCAGAGTGCCCGTCTCCAATACATTAAAGATTAGTATGGAATGGTGTGCTGTCAAAGAACGACCAGATTCTGTAATGATATTGGGATGAGGGAGATTATTTTTATTGCATGCATCTACTATTGAATAGATAGAATCGTTGACATACTCTTGAATATTGTAGTCAACGCTGCTTTCACTGTTTGCCGAATGTGATCCGTCATAGTCTACTCCTAGCCCACCTCCAATATCTACAAACTCAACAGGAAATCCTAAAGATCTTATCTGTACATAGAATTGAGAAGCTTCCCGTAAGGCACTCTTTACGCGGCGTATTTTCGTGACCTGACTTCCAATGTGAAAATGAATAAGGTGTAGGCAATCTTGCATCTTATTTCTTTCCAGAAAATCTAACGCATCGAGTAAATCGCTTGATGTCAAACCGAATTTGCTTCCATCTCCTCCTGAATCTTCCCATTTTCCACTTCCTGAGCTGGCAAGTTTGATGCGAATTCCGATATTAGGACGAATGTTCAGTTGCTTGGCAATCTTAGTAATGAGTTTGAGCTCGTTTAATTTTTCAACTACAAGGAATATCCGTTTACCCATTTTTTGAGCAAGCAAAGCAAGTTCGATGTAACTTTCGTCTTTGTAACCGTTGCAGACTATCAGCGAATCAGAGTCAGGATTCATTGCGATTACGGCATGAAGTTCTGGCTTTGAGCCCGCTTCAAGTCCAATATTGAATTTCTTTCCATGACTGATGATCTCCTCTACCACAGGTTTCATCTGATTGACCTTTATCGGGTAGATGATGAAGTTATCAGCTTGATAGCCATATTCTTTAGCGGCTGTCTTAAAACATTGTGTGACTTGTTCAATCCGATCATCCAAGATGTCGGGAAACCGGATCAACATTGGAGCGGAGACATCTCTAAGCTGTAGCTCATCAACCAATTCTTTCAAGTCAATGCTTGCGCATCCCTTTTTAGGAGATACGCTCACATGCCCGAGATCGTTGATAGAAAAATAATTTGCACCCCAACCATCGATATTATATAACTCTTTGGAGTCTTCAACACGCCATTTTCTCATCTTTCAATTTGTAATAATCTTTTTGTAAAAACATTGAGGCTGCGAAATTACTCAAAAAAAACATAAGTCACTGATATTTAATTTTTTTTATCCAGACTCTCCTTACTTGACAGTTTTGTTTCCTTTGAGTAGTTGTTCATATAAATTCTTTTCAGAAAGGATTTCCATCGCCTTCTTTAGTATCTCATTTTCTTCATTAATCACTTGATAGTATTCATTCATGCCCCAAATATCTCTTGCAATCAGTGATTTGATCTGGATTTTAAGCAGAGGAGTCGCTTTTTCTAATTCTCCTTCTTTGGGTTCCAGCTTCTCGGTTTTTCCGTCCTCAACAAGCGATTGGATCATCTCATCAGTGACTTGAAATGAGGTAATAAAACGGTCTATCGAAGGGTATTTTGTTTTAATTTCATCACGATGATTTTCTGAGTAAGTTTGTGTGAAACGAATCAGAGATCCTTTTGCTAGCAGATTGCGTTGATACTGATTGCTGCGTGTTGTGTCGAGAGGCACAAATATGTCAGGCATTATGCCGCCACCACCGTATACAGTGCGATTGTTCAGCAATGTTTGGTATTTTAGCGAGTCATTAAAATGAATGCTGTCTTTATTCGACATTTCTCCTCGATTGTATCGGTCCAAAAGGTCTGACTCGTATTCCTTGGAGTTATTAAATGCTTTTTGTACGCAACGTCCAGAAGGAGTATAGTATCTTGCTACTGTCAATTTCAACATTGATCCATCTGGAAGAGGCCAGGGGCGTTGTACAAGTCCCTTCCCAAAAGTACGTCGTCCCACTATAAGACCTCTGTCCCAATCCTGAATTGCTCCGGACAAAATCTCACTTGCTGAGGCTGAAGTTTCGTCGACAAGGATAATCAACTTTCCACTTTCAAAATTCCCCTTTTTTGATGCCTTTGCATCATCACGGGGAACTTTCCTTCCTTGTGTATAGACTATTAATTGCCCATCAGACAAAAACTCGTCTGCCAACTGGATGGCAGTGCCTAGCAAACCGCCTCCATTACCCTCAAGGTCAAGTATCAGATTCTTCATATTCTTCGAACGCAGTTCATTATACGCTTTCAGATACTCTTCATGAGTGGTTGCCTGAAATCTGTTCAGCTTAATATATCCGGTCTCTTTGTTAAGCATATAGGATGCATCCAAACTGTAAATAGGTATTTTATCCCTGACAATATTGAATTCTATCAAGTCGCGTTCACGGTTGCGTAATACTTTTACTTTTACGGTTGTGCCTTTAGGTCCTTTGAGTCGCTTCATGATTTCTGTGTTCGGCATCTTGACGCCTGCAATAAGCGTGTCGGAAACAAAAATGATGCGGTCTCCAGCTTGAATTCCGACTTTCTCGGAAGGTCCACCCGCTACAGTTTGAACAACAAATAAGGTGTCGTTCATCATATTAAACTGGACTCCGATACCTTCAAAGTTTCCTTGCATTGGCTCATTCAGGGCTTTTGTCTCTTCTTTATTTAAATATTCAGAATGTGGGTCCAGTTCTTTTGCCATTGCAGTAATGGCTGCTTCTGCTAATTTGGATTCGTCCACTTTATCTACATAGAACTGTTCGATGAGATAAGAGGCTAAACTTACCTTCTGACTTGATTCGCTGATTTGAAGGTTTTGTGCGGATGCCGATACAAACAAGGGCAACAACAAACAGGTGATACTAAATTTGTTCATGTTTTTATAAGTGTTATTTCTCGGTGGACAATACGATGCCTTTTGGAAGAAAAGGAGCTACATCTTTATCATATTTGAGTAAATCGCGTACAGCCGAAGAACTTATGCACGCATACTCAGGTTCTGTAAAGAGCAGTATAGTTTCTATGCCCGATATTTTACGGTTCATGTCTGCAATGGTCTTTTCATATTCGAAGTCGTTGACCGTTCTGATTCCCCGAAGGATTAGTGACGCTCCTTTCTGTTGAGCAAAACTGATCGTGAGCGAATCATAGGCTTCTACTTTCACACGTGGCTCATTTTTGTAAAGCTCCTCAATCATTTTCAAACGGCATTGAGATGAAAAATAGGTTCGCTTTGAATCATTCACACCAATTGCAATAATTATTTCATCAAGAAATGCCAATCCCCGCCTCACAATGGAATCATGTCCTATTGTAAATGGGTCAAATGTGCCTGGGAATAGGGCTGTTTTCATGCGATATCCTCCTCAATAACTAAGTTCTTAATTATAAAATTCTGTCGTTCCATCGTGTTTTTTCCCATGTAGAAATCAAGCAGTTCCTTTACAAGATCTTCTTTTCGAAGAGTTACCTGATCAAGCCGAATGTTCTTACCTATGAAATGTTTGAATTCATCAGGTGAGATTTCACCCAGACCTTTGAATCGGGTAATCTCAGGAGACGGAGATAGTTCTTTGATAGCAGTCATTTTTTCTTCTTCAGAATAACAATACCGTGTCTCTTTTTTATTTCGCACTCTAAACAGTGGGGTTTGTAAGATATATACATGCCCTTTCTTAATTAGATCCGGAAAAAACTGAAGGAAAAAGGTTATCAGCAAGAGGCGGATGTGCATTCCGTCCACATCGGCATCAGTAGCGACAATCACCTTATTATATCTGAGCCCTTCGATTCCGTCTTCAATGTTTAATGCAGCCTGAAGCAGGTTGAATTCTTCATTTTCATACACAATCTTTTTCGTAAGTCCGAAGCAGTTCAGAGGTTTACCTCGTAAGCTGAATACAGCTTGTGTATTCACATCTCTACTTTTTGTTATTGAACCACTTGCAGAGTCTCCCTCAGTGATAAAAATACTTGAGTTCTCCAGATTGTTTCCTTTCGCGTCATTCAGATGCACCCGGCAGTCGCGAAGTTTGCGATTGTGCAGGTTGGCTTTTTTTGCTCGTTCACGAGCTATCTTTGCAACTCCTGAAATAGCCTTACGTTCGCTTTCTGACTCCTGTATTTTTCTATATAATATGTCTGTTGTTTCAGGAGTTCGGTGCAAATAGTTATCGACCTCCTTTTTTATGAAGTCATTTATAAATTTGCTGATTGAGAGTCCTCCTTTTGGGGACATATCTCTCGAACCTAATTTGGTTTTTGTTTGCGACTCAAAGGTAGGTTCTTCTACATTGATCGCAATGGCGGCAATTAGACCATTTCGGATATCTGCAACCTCCATGTTTTTGTTATAGAATTCTTTGATGGTACGAGCGATACTCTCCTTGAATGCACTTTGGTGCGTGCCTCCCTGGGTCGTATGCTGTCCATTCACAAAAGAATAATATTCTTCGCCATACTGATCTGTATGGGTAAATGCAATCTCAATATCTTCATCTTTCAAATGAATGATTGGATAAAGAGGATTGGAAGTGTTGTTCTCATTCAGAAGATCGAGTAATCCGTGACGCGATGAAATCTTTTTCCCGTTAAATATCAGGGTCAGACCTGTATTAAGATATGAATAATTGCGAAGCATTGCTTCTATAAAATCATCTCTGAAATGAAAACCTTCAAATAATGTATTGTCCGGCTCGAAGGAGGTGATTGTTCCTGTTCCCTGTTCTTCACATTGTTCTATGTCTGATTCAGATTTTAGTTTACCTTTCTCAAAAATAGCCCGTTTTGTTTTACCGTCACGAAAAGATTCAACTTCAAAGAAAGAAGAAAGAGCATTCACGGCTTTTACTCCGACTCCGTTAAGTCCCACTGATTTTTTAAACGCTTTTGAATCGTATTTCCCTCCGGTATTCATGATAGAAACTGCTTCAACCATTTTACCTAAAGGAATTCCGCGTCCATAGTCGCGAACAGTGACGCAGCCCTCTTGAATGGATACTTCTATCGTCTTACCGATACCCATACGGTATTCATCGACAGAATTGTCGATAACTTCTTTCAGGAGTACATAAATACCGTCGTCCGGATAAGTACCGTCACCAAGTTTTCCAATATACATACCAGGCCGGAGCCTTACATGCTCCAGTCCCTCCAGTGTGATGATGTTTGATTCATCATATTCTACCGGTGTTGTCTGTGTGTTGTCCAACAAGTTCTCCATCTATCTTCAGATCATTTCAAACATTTATAGTAAGCGCGTCTCCGTTTGTGTTGCTGAGTCTCGAAATATTCCCATTGTGCCTGGACTCGCTCATTCATAACTAACTCCGGGTTGCTCTCTCCGTATTCTACCCCTGCTTTAATATATTGAGGAATTAAATCATAAAAAAGCAATGCATTGATACCTTTGTTTTGATATTCAGGCTTGACCGCAATAAGCAATAAGTCCACCACTTTTGCTTTTTTGCTGAAAAGAGCCTTGATCAGCGGAATAAAACCAAAAGGAAATAGTTTTCCACCTGACTTTTGCAGAGCACGTGAAAGGGAAGGCATCGTAATACCCACCCCAATAAGCTGATTCTGCTGATCAACGATCAAAGTTACAAAGTCCAGATTGAGCATTGGTAAGTAGGTCTTGACATAATGGTCAATCTGCTTCTGAGTTAACGGCACATATCCGTATAGTGGTTCGTAGCTTTCATTTATCAGATCAAAGATAGCTTGCCCATATTCTTTGATCAGCTTTTTACCGGACTTGAATTTCTTTATGGACAGTCCATATTTCTTAATAACAATTTCTGATATGCGTTTATGCTTCTCAGGGACAGCTTCCGGAATAAAGATTTTAAACTCTACCCAATCTGCATCAGCTTTGTAACCAAGATTCTCTATATGGTGCTGGTAATAGGGCGCATTGTAGAGTGCACTCATTGTACTCAACTGATCAAAACCTTCAATAAGGAGTCCCTCCTTGTCCAGGTCGGTAAAACCAAGCGGACCATGAATTACATCTACTCCTTTCCCTTTGGCCCATTCTTCTGCGCGTTCAAATAAGACTTTTGAGACCTCTTCGTCATCAATGAAATCAACGAATCCGAATCTGGCTTTACTCTCTTTCCACTTCTCGTTCGCACGGTGATTGATGAATGCCCCAATACGGCCGACTACCACATCCTTTCGATAAGCAAGAAAATAAGCTGCTTCGCAAAAATCAAAAGCCGGGTTCTTTTTCGGATCGAGTAGATTTATTTCATCATATATTAAGGAGGGAACAAAACATGGATTGTCTTTATATAATGTGTGATCAAAAGTGGCGAAAGTTTTCAAATCGCTTTTACTGATTACTTCTTTAATTGTTACACTCATCTTACCGTATATTGGTGTTAATTCTTTGTTTTACGAATTCCTGCTTGTTCAATCGTAATTAGCCGACGTTTGTATAAGTCACCAATTGCTTTTTTGAAGGTTTTTTTGCTAACTCCAAATGCTTCATAAATGTCTTCTGATGGAGATTTATCATTTAAGGCGAGATAGCCATCATTGGTTTCCAGATAATTTAGTATTTCTTCCGATACTCCTCCGACCTTTCCGTAGCCGGGCTCGTCAAGCAGTAAATCAATTTTATTATCTTCACGAACCTGTTTGATATAGCCTGTTGTCTTGCATCCAATCGGTAAGTGTCTGAATGTTTCGTCTTCATAAAGCATTCCTCCGTAACGATTGTTAATGATTGCTTTATATCCTAAGTCCGAAAATTGATAAATCAATAAATCAACTTTATCTCCGGGATTGAATGGCGGCGTTTCTTTTGAAACATATCGATCAATCTTTGCTGATGCGGTAATTCTATCCGTCTCCTCATCAATATATATATAAACAAGGTATTTCCCTCCCAGTTGCATCTTGGCTTTTTGCTCTTTGTGAGGTACAAAAAGGTCTTTCAGAAGACCCCAATCAAGGAACGCTCCAAAAGCAGATACCCCGACTACTTCCAGAAAGACAAAATCTCCAACTTGGGCAAAGGGTGTTTCAGTCGTTGCAATCAGACGGTCCTCTGAATCCCTGTATACAAAGACATTTACTGTGTCGCCAATCTGGTATTCAGATGGCAGATAGCGGGAAGGCATAAGAATTTCTATCCCTTCACTGGCATCCAAGTAGACCCCAAAGTCAACTTCGCGAGCGATCGTCAGTGTGTTATATTTTCCAAGTTCAGCCATTATTATTAATTTTTAAAGCAGTATGCTATGAATTGACTCCAAAGATAGTAATATTTTGTAAGAACTGGATGTTCGATACTCATTTTTGTCTCATTCCAACTTCTCGTTGCCTACAGAAGTATCGAATAGTTGTGGCATTATTAGTTTGGCAATTTTTATAAGTCTTTCGCAAGCTTCATTTATCTCCAGTAATATTTGCGTCGTCTGATTTTGTGTTTCATGCACTTGATTGGGGAAAAATGATTAGTATGAGGTGACTGCGTGTCTGGACTAAACCTGATTATTATTGTTCTGATTTTACAAGAAGAGGTATTTGTATGGTTCAAAAGCAGTCAATTAGCCTTAAAAAACCGCTTTTTTGAGTGTCAAACTCCGAATAAACACGCTTCTGAAGAATTTTTAAGAGAAAAATGTATACAACTGAGAAATTATTATTAATATTGCACGATAAAGTAAAGTAATGTATGAATCCATATTATGTCTAATTCAATCTTTTAATCTATGAAAAAGAAATTCTATTCTAAGTTGATTGCACTTTTTGCAATCTTCCTTTTCACAGGTTCGGGACGTGCTGCTGTTGATATAGTCTTCAGTACGGCCGCTGATCCTGTGTGGTACTTCATTGAGAACCAGGGGACCGATTCCAGAGGAGGCAAATTTATCTCTTCTTCTACCGAGTCAAATGGAGCAAAAACGAATGTGTTGCGTGGCGTTAATGCTTCAATCAGTGAGGCAGCCATGTGGAGAGTTGAAGGAAATGCTAACGCTGCCGTTTTTGTGAACAAACTTAATGGGAAAGCGATCTCAATCTCTCCGGATTATTCAACAGATCAATATTTGTATACAAACGAAACTCCGGGAGCTTCTTGGTTTATCAAAGAGAGTAATGCTGCTACTAAACCGGGTGTATATTATATGTATAACGAGAACCCTCCGGGAACCAACAATTATCAGTTCCACTTGACTACATCATTCTATTATATGGGAACATGGAAAGGTGAAATTGAGACTATGTCTGGTTGGAAGTTCTATCCAGTGAGCACAAAAGCTGTTCCAATTTTGAATACGCAGGTTACAAATGCTCAGAAATATTTGGCTGCTATTACTAAATATTCCGGAACGACTGGTGGACATTTTGCGCCCGGTGCCGGTGATGCGTTAAGTGCAGCTATTACAAATGCTCAGACACTTGTTGCTGGTACTCCGACAACTCAAGAGTTGAT
>JAQUZH010000032.1 GCA_028691445.1 Bacteroidales bacterium
ATTATTCTCTGTTTCTTTTAGTCTTTTCTCGTATTGATCTCTTTCATTTCCCAAAAGAAGCAATTTCCTGGTATCAATTATATTGGCGATGAACAACATGATACAAGCCAGAATGCCTGAGTAGATAATAGAGTCGGGAAGGAGTACTTCCAATATCAGAATCAAAGAAATAAGGATTCTTACTTCTGTTGGTCCGAAGAGCCCGTTGTCAATGCTGTATTTATCTGTGATTTTGTATTTGAGCAGCGCTGTAATCATTTCCCAACCATACATGACCACAAAGATAAAACCAACAAGTCCCCAGGAAGATGAGTATGCCACATAGATAATGTACCCGGCGCCAATTAAGATGGTTGTAATCCAGTCCACGGTAATATCAAGTGAAAAGCCGTACCATTTGCGGGGAGTATGACGGTAGTAAGCAATTCTGCCATCCAAAGAATCTCCAAACCAATTAATAAAGAATCCAACGATTCCTAACAATAAGAATGATCTGTCAATGTAGGTTGCCAATATAAAACTGGCTACTGTGATTAAACTACCGATGAATCCAATTCCGGTAAGCATATTGGAACTGATACAATCAGGGATACGTGTGACTAAATATGCCAACGCTTTTTGTTCCTGAATTTTCATCAAGTTAGTTCTGTGGCGTCCTTTTGATATTGTTGACAGTACTTCAATCGTCTCCTTTTTCATCTAAAAAAACTAAGTTGTTATAAGTAGTTTGATCTTTACGTTAATGCAAAATTAGTGAAAGTTTCTTTAACTTGAAAATTTCTGGATAAAATATCCCTATACGCGATGTCTTATTGTGAAACGACACACAAATAGCATTCCTATTGAAGGGCATATAATACAGGCAGTTAGAAAGAATAACTGCCTGTATTATTGGTACAGACTAGAAAGCGAATTTTACTGCTTGATTGCCCGCCTTTATGAAATACAATGCACCAGAGGGCAGTGTAAACCGTTGCTCGTTTCCATCGGCATATTTCTGTAGAAGCAGTACTCCGTCACTGGTGTAGATGTTGATTATTGAACCTGCTTCCACGTTCTTTACCAAGATGTCGTTGCCTTCCGTAACGATGATCAGAGAGCTCTCAGATATGGATGGCACAGTCGATATGTCATCAATAATCGCTGTAAAGTCTTTCCATCCCCCTGCTGCCTGATAAGCTGCTGCTGCCCCGGTAGGTACATGTAGGGTACAGGCATATTTAAGCACTCCCATAAACACATCTATATTGCCAAACGAACCCGGAAATTCGATATTGATGGGCGTCGGATTGGAACAAAAGATATTTCTCAAGCCGTTGCAATCATAAAAACCATATATGCCTATCGAATCCAAGCTTATTGGAAGAGTCAAAGACGCTAGTCCGATACAACCGCTGAAAGCATCTTCTCCAATCAAAGTTACCCCCTCCGGAAGGACAATACTTGTCAGAACCTTGCAATTCATGAATGCTTTTTCTCTGATCACAGTAAGAGAAGAAGGAAGGATGTAGTTTGTCTCTGTTTTCCCTAACGGATAACAAATAAGGGTATCTATGTTTTTTGTAAACAAGACTCCTTGTTCGGAAGAAAAGTTTGCTGAATTTTCATCTACAACGATCCCAGTCAAAGCAGTGCATCCTTTGAAAGAGGACTCACCGATAATGGAGACATCAGCAGGGATGGATATGGAAATAAGATTGATGCAATTCTCAAAAGCATAACCGGAAAGACCCTTTGTACCATCCTTTATCGTAATGATTGTGTTTTCCGGCATATCACCTTTATATCTATAGGCTACTGATCCGGCATATACCAGACCATCTGGCTGGTTTTCGAACCATGGGGTAGAGTACAACGCATATTCACCGATATAGTTCACACTGGTTGGAATGACTATTGAATCAAGAGCCAAACAAGAGTAAAAGGCATTTCTACCAATGGAGGTTACACTTTCTGGGATTATGACAGAATCCAATGCTGCGCAGCCTTGAAAAGTTCCATTTTTAATTGCTTTCAGACCTTCAGGAAGAGCAATTCTGGTTACTCCTGAACAATAAGCAAAGGCATTCTCCCCAATTTGAGTCACTGTAGAAGGGATGCTCACTGATTGGAAACCATAACATCCGGAGAAAGCAGACTCTCCAATTGAGGTTACACCTTCAGGTATGGTAACAGAGAGAAGATTTCTGCAATCCTTAAAAGCACTTGCTCCGATCGCTCCTGTCGATGTAATTGTCAGCGAGGATAAGGCGTAGCATAAAGCAAAGGCTCCATCGCCAATAGAGGTAACTGTCGAAGGAATTGTGAGCGAAGTCATACTAAAGTTCCAGTTAAAGGCATTCTTTCCGATGGTTTGAAGACCTTCAGGAAGCACCCATGAACTAATGTAGCAACAAGCGTAGAAAGCTTGCTCTTCAATTGTTTTGACACTCGATGGAATTTGAATCGTAGAAACTCCGTTGCATGATTGAAAAGCTCCTTTGCAGATTGTCACGACACTAGAGGGGATGGTTATGGATGTCATATCCCGGCTCCAGATAAAAGCATACGGTCCAATCGTTGTTACGCTTGAGGGGATAGTATAGCTGGATCCTTTTCCGTTGGGATAAGCCAGTATAGTATCCTGATTCTTCGTAAAGAGAACACCGTCAACAGCAGCATAGCGCGGATGTTCGACGGGAACGATGAACTGTTTTAGATCTAGGGCTGCCCCAAACGCACCTCCTTCAATGGCTGTCAGACTCATCGGAATCGTGATGGTTGGAATGGCTGTATTAGAGAATGCCCCGTTGCCAAGAAACGTGAGACCTTCGGGTAAGGTGACTGCAGAAAGTGCATTACAACCTGAAAACGCTCCTTTACCAATCGAAGTCACTGTCTCAGGAATGGTCAGCCCGGTGAAGTTCCAGCAACTGTTTAACGCATTATCACCAATGGAAGTGACCGGATAGAAAGTAACACTATCCGATGTGACCGAATCTTCAATGACAATCGTACCGAGGAGATATTGTCTGCCCATATTAGACGAAACAGATGCAGAAGTACCATCTTCGCTGACTGTATACACAATATTATTGACCGTTATATCGGTAGCCTGCATCGCCAATGATGAAAGCAGACTAAAGAAAAGGAGTATTAATTTTTTCATAATCGCAGTGTTTAATGATTACTAATGGAACTTTCTTGCAACAACAGAGAAAATATATAGTTTTTCCGCGTGCAGGGTATGAAAATAATAATGCAATACTACGAATTTGTTTTCAATTGTTAACCATTTCCATAAAGAATAATAATGTAATAATGTGTTAAATATGCAAAAGGCTTAAGATCTTTCAAGAGTGAAAAGAAAAAGTTTGTTCGATAAGATCAAAGTATCTCTTTGTTATTTCGTATGTTTGCTTAACGTTTTGGATATGAGTGCTATTGGGAAGGATGAGTGTTAACCTGAAATCAAATAAACAGATCTATAACTATGGCAAATCTTTCAATCAATTTTGCCGGGATAAAGGCTCCCAATCCCTTTTGGCTTGCTTCCGGTCCCCCTTCAAATTCGGCTTATCAGGTAATGAAAGCTTTCGATTACGGGTGGGGTGGAGCTGTGTGGAAAACAATAGGCGCTTCCGTTGTGAATGTCTCAAGCCGATACAGTGGCGTCAACTGGGGCAAAAAACGTTTGGTCGGATTATCAAACATCGAACTTATTTCCGATCGCTCTGTATCAGCTAATTTACATGAGATGGAAATGGTCAAGAAACAGTTTTCCTATCATCCGATCATTGCTTCTGTGATGGTAGAGACCAGAGAGGAATGGATTCGTATCATTCAGGATTGTCAAAATGCAGGTGTTGATGGCATCGAACTCAATTTTGGTTGTCCGCACGGCATGTGCGAACGAGGCATGGGATCGGCTGTCGGACAAGAACCAAAGCTCGTTGAACTGATAACCCGTTGGGCAACCGAAGAAGCCAAAGTGCCGGTGATCGTCAAACTTACCCCCAATATCACAGATATTACAGAACCTGCGCGAGCTGCTAAGCGGGGTGGTGCAGATGCCCTTTCTTTAATCAACACGATCAAATGTATTACCGGTGTTGATCTCGACACGTTTGTTCCCTATCCGATAGTCGATCAAAAGAGTACGCATGGTGGCTATTCCGGACCGGCTGTCAAGCCTATTGCCTTAAACATGGTCAAGAATTGCGTGCTTGATCTACAGGTCGGTATTCCGATTTCGGGTATTGGTGGCATTGAAACATGGCGCGATGCCGTAGAGTTTATCCTGTTGGGCGCCGGTAGTGTACAGCTGTGTACGGCAGTCATGCATCATGGCTTTGGCATTATCCGTAAATTGACAGATGGACTCCATAGCTATATGGAGGAAAAAGGATTTAGCAACGTCGATGAAATGGTTGGTAAAGCGCTGTCGAATGTGACAGAGTGGGAGAATCTGAATCTAAATTATCGAGTAGTCGCTACCATAAATAAGGAGAAATGCACCCGGTGTCAGTTGTGTTATACCGCTTGTAATGAAGGAGCCTATCAGGCGATATCGCTCTCTCCCGATTCAACAATTCCGAACATTGAAGCAAACAGATGTGTAGGATGCAATCTCTGCTCACTCATTTGTCCGGTTGATCACTGTATAACAATGATACCTTGTGCGGGCGATGGTAGCATTGAAACCTGGAAGCATAAAATCGAGAGTTAAAGCTCTTCCTGATTGCCATTAGGTTAGACCCATCGGTAAGAAACCACCGCTCTGGCAGGCGCCCAATCCATCCATCTCCTGAAAGAGCGTCGAACTGTCTATGCGTATGGTAGCAGGAGGGAGCTCCTGTTGGGGGTTGAGCGCTAACGGGATTCTTTCAAACAGCTGCGATTGATCAGCAGTCGTTACATAAACGAAGTTATCGAGTGTCTTTCTACCGGAAAGTCGGGTCTTTGCATCGGAAGATGCCGGAAGTAACAGAAGTGCAACTATTACGAGTATGTATTGTCTGAGGAAAGGATGTTTTTTTATCATTGTAATCTTATGATTTAGGGACCAATCAGAGTCCATCGACTCAATTTTGCGAAAAAGAGTCAAATCGTAACTTTTTGACAACAAAGATAGATGAATTCTTTCCTTTTCTCTTTTTAATACATATATTTGTGATATAGTACCTTTTGAATGTATGGGGATTTTGAGATTAACTAGTTAACAAAGAAGACAATGGAAACACATGTGTATAAAGAGATTCAGAAAAGGCATCAAGAAGCATTGTTTGGTACTCCCTTTTTTGAAGGTGCGCAAGGTGGAGGTATACACCGTAATACGCACCAAAGTTCCTATTTTGAAGCTGGAAAAGAGGAAGTTAACTTATACAAGCCTATTCGTAGTAAGGTGATGGACTATTTCTCGTACGAGAAAATATCATGGTGGAGTCAAGGGGGTGTGACTGGCAATCTCCTCTCTTCGCGTGTCGCATGCATCAATCACCTGTTTGCCGTACGTGATGATAAAGATCTGGTTCGTGATATTGCAAATGCCTTGTATGGCTCTCCCGACTTTTTCATGGATGTGAAGAAGGTGAACTGTGACACTGCACGCAATGCGTCATATATTGCTTTTGCCGTAACAAGCCAAAACGATTATCTACATGAATGTCATTCTGAGACACCCAAACGGGGAGGTACTAACACGACGATTGATGCACTCATCATTGCCGCAGATTTTGATAATAAGAAGTATCTGTTGCCCATCCGATGGGAGTATACAGAAGAGTATGGGCGGCGAACAGACAAGACAAAAGAAGGTCTTTCCAGATATACGAACGTTCATGTAGGCGGTGATAATCTGATCGGTGACTCCATGTTGCTTAAGCCGATACCGCGCAATAAATACAAAGGGAGCATCTATTTTCTCGAACCATTTTATCAGTTGATGAGGCAGACCCTTTGGGCCGAACAGTTGCTGATGCACAAAGAACAAGAGGTGCTGAAGGCGGATGTGTGCTGCCACATTCATATTGTGCCGAAAGAAAATGTACAGTTGCGGTATAAAGGAGTGCGTCAAATGGGATATATGGATGGGGAACGTCCGGCAGGATGCCCGCCGGGTATGAGTATGGAAGAGACCTGGCGCCACTGTCTGAAGAATGAGGAAGTACAGTATAAGGTGGTCGATCCGGAAGTGATTGCTGACGTACTGGCCAAATATGTCAGTGTGAACAGTAAAGCGGCAGAACTCGGTAGTTACTTAAAATACAGGTATTATGGAAAAGTGTGGAAGGAAGCACCAAAGGATACCGATCCATTTCATTTGTAACGACCATCTGCTATAGATCAGGAAGAAAAGAACGCAGCTGTTTTGACCGACGGCAGCGTTTTCTTTTGCCGATTGCATCCGTTGAAGATACTGCAGAAAAGCACAGCCACCTTTCGGTGCTGTGCTTTTCTGCAGTATGCCCATACTTTTTATAATCGAATAGGCTCTTTCACCACTTTCTCGTGAGAGATACCGGGATAGATCTTAACCAATGCCACCCCGTGAGGAGCCACAATTGTTTCGTACAAATTGTCACCTTCTATCTCCATCAGATCTTTCTGTCTCCACAAGTCACGGATTATCTGTTTGCCACGGAACCCGAGACTCTTGGGTTTGAAACCAATCTTTTTAGGTTCGTTGGTCTTATTGAACATAGCCACAGCCATCGAACCATCCTCGAGATGTTTGACATAGGTCACATAGGTATTGTCCTTATAGTACGGATATGCCTGAATGCCCAGCGGATCCTGATTGACATCAATCACTTCGTTATTGCACAAGAGACTGAGGGTAAAGTCATCGAGTTGAGCCATGTCGCAACCGATCAGCAGTGGCGCAGCCAATATTGCCCAGAGACTGATGTGCGTATATTGTTCGTCGGCCGTAAGTTTGGTGTTGTGAAGATTAGGTCCCCAGCCTACCATCCCCACCACGAGCATATCCGGATCAGCCCAATGGCCCGGTTTCTTGAAAGAGAGCCACTTGTCTTGTGCAAATCCGATGCTGCTCATGCTTTCCCATGTGTCGCGAATGTCACCGGTGGTACGATAACAGTTTGTGTATTGAGCCCAAACTGGAGCATCGCCATAAGGTGCATTGTTGGAAAGACTATAGACCACATCTCTATCGAGCGTGCGAAGCGCATCGGCCATCTCTTTTGTATAGTAGAAATCGTTTGGATTCCAGTCGTATTTGAGGTAGTCAATGTCCCAGTCACCCCATTGCTTCGCGTCATTCTTGACAAATGAATATTTGCCATGGTAACGGAAGGTGCTGCGGGTAATCTTCTTTTCAGGGTCATTAATCATGTAATTCTCGTTGTGTTTCCCTTTTCTTATCCATTCATACGTTCCATCTTCATCATCCGCGAGACTACCGATATGACCTGCATACGTGTTTACCCATGGCCCGGAATAGATGCCGACTTTGAGGCCCATGCCGTGAATCTCATCCGCCATCGCTTTCATGCCGGGAAACTTCTGATTGGGCATGATACCCTTGTGTTTGCCTCCCCGTATCCCTTGCCATCCATCATCGATATTGATATATGTCCAGCCGTAGTTGATGAGGCCTTTATTGACCATGGCTCTTGCCGAGCTCAACACCTTTTCCTGGCTCACACTGTTGCCCCAGCAGTTCCAGCTATTCCATCCCATCGGTGGAGTGAGTGCAATCTCTTCGCCGACAACGATACGGAAGTTACGCTCATTGCTGCCCAGATCATTCGTGGCGGTCAGTTTGACGTTGTACGTGCCCGCTTTTTTTACAGTTCCGGTGATCTGACCGGTTTGGCTGTCCAGCTTCAATCCTTTTGGAAGTCCATCAGCAGCGAAAGTCATCGGACGCTTTCCGGTGGCAGGAATAGTGAAGAGAAACTTAGAACCGGGACGCACGCCGAAGACTTTTGCGCCGTTGATGCGAGGCGTTTCGGGTGCAGGAGGAGTTAAAATGTACTGTGAGAGATCCGTCGCTTGAGCGGAAGCCTCACATAGCGGCGCACCACAAATAGTGATGAGTGCGGCTGCCAAGCCTACTAATGATTGTTTCTTCATGTGTATGTTATTTGGTTAATATGAGCGATTCTATTGCTTGGTCACAAAGATAGAGGAAAAATGTTTTTGATATCAGGCAGAAGCCAATTTTTTTTTTTTTGCTTTCAGAATCGCCGAATACCTTGATTTTAATGCACCAACTGCACCAATCCATACCACTCAGCATACTGTAGGACAGTTTGGTCTGTTTGAATTTTACTTGCTCGATCAAAAATTGCTTCCAAAAAAGCAATAGATTGCCCCTTTTTGATATAGTTTTTGCAGCAAACGACTTTAAAAGGAGGTGTGTAATTAACCTCAACGCACTAGTTTTTTAGGTGTAAACCCATTTCAGGAAAGGTCAGAAACTCCTGAAAAGTTTTCCCATAGTTTTGCCGGAAACTATGGGAAAACTTTTTGCTTTTGTCCGTATATCTTTCCGGAGTTTTCCGTATATTTTTTTGGAAAAGACTCAATCCTTTTTGTGATTATAAATCAAGTAGTTACATCTATAGAAAGACAAGAAAGTCACCCGAACGGATGACTTTCATAATAAGCGATTCAGAGGGATGCAACTCTTGGTGATTTGCTTTTGAAGCGCACTAACGCTTCAACGATTGTACCTAATCTATGTTTTCTCTGACGATTGTTTTTCCATGTAGAGCCGAAGCTTAGTTGGTAAACTTCTTACTGGATAAAAACTCCCAGATTCGATCCAGGAAAGTGTAACTTCCCGTGCCCGGAGAAGCCGTACGCTGAAAACAGTGCTGACGCTGTGCCAGTGTATGCAGTTCGCTCTGAATACCCATCGCACGCATCTGTTCCCAAGTCTTAACCGAAGCCATGCTGGCATAACCATCGGCATCGCCGTGCACAAAGAGCATCGGTGCTGTCTTCAGGTCAAAGGAGAACTCTGGTACCAGTATGTTTCCATCTTCGTTGCCGCCCTGGGTGTTGCCGCCATCAGCACCATCGGTCAGCGCATACGCAGGATAGATGCCGATACCCCATTGCACATTGCAAGCGACCTTGTCAATATCGTCGATGGGGAGGTAAGAATGATGCATGGAAGAGGTAACGCCCATCAGCGTCAGGTGCCCGCCAGCCGAAGAACCCATGATCCCGATGCGGTTGGGATCGAGACCGAGGCTTTCTGCCTGACTGCGTACCCAGCGGATGGCACGTTGTATATCTTGCCAAGCGGTGGTATGTTTGGCCAATCCTTCGGGACGGGGGGTGCGATACTTGACGGTAACTACCGCCATGCCGCGCTCATTGAGGTAACGACGGGCAGGAGCCACCTCGAAACCATCAGGATCATTGCCCATATACGAACCGCCGCTCCAGATAATCTGTATGGCTTTGGTCTTCAGATTCTTGGGAATATACCACTCCAAATAAGGTTTGCACTGTTTTTCCTGAGCATCCGGCATTTTTCCCTCCGGCCAGATGTCCTGCGTCTTCTTGGTCGTTTCTACACGACCATCAGGGAATCGGGCCATCAGATCCTCTTCGGGAGCTACTTTTCCGAGATAACCCATTTGGCGCATAAACTCGATGCCACGCTCCAAACCAAAGGCTCCATGTCCCTGATCGGGATAGAGATGTAGTTCGGCGGGTACCTTCATGCGACGGAGCTGACGGTACACCAGCGTGGATCCATTGGGAGAGTAGATGTCGGTGCCACCGTGGTGGAGACTCATCGGACAGGTCTTCTTGTCAAACTTGAAAACACTGCTCAGTTTCACGTCCAGTCCATATCCCTGACGAATAGCGGGAATGCCGGTTTCACCATCAGTGGTGACGTAGGCAGGTGCATTGACGATGCCCCAATTGAGATGGCAAGGCACACTATCCAGTTTGTCGATGGGCGAGTAAGCAGGAGTCTGCGAACTGGTAGCCAACAATAAGGCCAGATGCGAACCGGCCGACATGCTGATAACGCCAATCTTCTCAGGGTCGAAACCGCGCTTCTTTGCTTCGCTGCGCACCATACGTACGGCGCGCTGACCATCTTCCCAAGCTGTCTGATAGATGGGAAGACCCACCGGACGAGGCGTGCGATAGACGAAATTGACACATTGCACACCCTGACGCGTAAGGGTTTCGCGCCACAGTTTGATGAGGCCCACGTCGCAGCATACTTCGTAACTTCCACCGCTGATAAGAATCATACAAGAACCGTTGCGTGCTTCCGCGGACGGAGCATCAAACCATTCCAGGTAGGCCACACGATGCTTATCGGCCTTAAACACTTTTTGACCGGCTTCATCGGTCATGGCAGCAATCTGATGTTCTTGGCGGTTTGGCATCTTGCCCTTGGGCCAGACGGTTTCGCGCTCCCATGCCATGGCGTTTAAGGCGCAGAAAACCAAAATGAGTGATAAAAACTTCTTCATAATATAGATTTTGAATATGATCTTTGGATATTTTCGGTGCAAATATAGAGCAATAATGTCAAAGATGAGGGTATAGGTCAAACAAACTGATTATATATGATGCTTTAAACGTTAAATAACAAACCGATCTTTTCAATTTTCGGCTCAACTTATCCTGGAATGAGTAAAATAGAGTATGTTTGCATTCCCCCTTAAATGCCTTTATCGAAGTGTGATACAATGTAGTTTATTTGAATATCAGGTGTTTGAGGATATTTGTAAAAATAACAAGTAAAGTATAAGAAGATGAGTGACTTTCATAAACGAGGATTTCATAACACTCCTGCAGGAAGTAAGCTATACAAAGCTCTAAAGGATAATGGTGTACTTAGCCCACTAGTAGATATGGTAAAAAGTAACAAAGATCTCACACTTGAGATTAGAGACAACTATATCAATATTTATCATAAAGGTGGGAGTGTTGCAAAAATAACTTCTCCCCGAAGCGTAGAATTAAATAAGAACTATTTCCGATGTTATAAAGACAAAAGCAAAGAGGATTGGAATGCCGTTGATATTGAGGTAAAGAAGGCAAAGCTGCTATTCAAGGCAGGAAAGTATCAGGAGTACATTGACTTTGTAAAGAATGCAATGCTCCATTATTGGAAAATAGTCCTTGAAGGAAAGGGTGAGGAAGAGAAGACCACTCAGCATCAGATATGTCTTTCGAATACTTATGGCCATTCTGAATATACACAGCTAGATGTAGAATATGAAGTCAGTACTGAGTCTACTTTTAAATATTCGGGGTTGCGGAGAACTGAAAAAGGTGGAATTCCTTCACCTAGATTTGATATTATTACCATTAGGAACAGTGATCATCGTCTGTGCATCATTGAATTAAAGAAAGGAACCGATGCTTTGGCGGGTGAAAGTGGTGTACAGGAGCATGCCGAATCATATCATAATACAGTAGGCTTAAACGATGATACTCAGAAGGCTTTCCTTGAAGAAATGCAAGGTGTTGTAACAATCAAGCAAAGTTTACATCTTCTGCCTAAAGATGTTTTTATTGATCAAAGTCTTGCTCCAGAATATCTTTTTGCTTATCAATATTCGTCGTCAGACAAGAATACCTGGGAGAGCCAGCAGAATACTTTCTTGTATTATCAAAATGGAACTTTATATAAGTTGGATAAGGTCAATCATGCCAAAGGCATGAAGGTACTTTGGCTTGAAGAAAATGATTTCACGTTAAAAGATCATTGTTAAACGCATGAATATAATCATTCATCGTGGAACAACTCAGATAGGAGGATGCGTAACGGAGATCCGATCAAACAATGACCGAATCATTATTGACCTCGGCAGTAATCTGCAAGGGGCTCCAAGCCGTGAATTTTCTGATAAAGAGATATTCAACATAACAGAACATGCCAATGCTGTCCTCTATACACATTATCATGGTGATCATGTTGGACTGTTTTCCAAGGTTGCAGATGGTGTGCCTCAATACATTGGTGAAGGTGCTTTCATGGTGATGAAATGCAAAAACGAGGCTTTGCAGCATGCCTATGATAGTGCCTTAAAAAGAGGTGATAGAGACATAGCAGAGGAACTGAACAAGGAACAAGAATTGAAGGCTTTAAAAGAGATGAACACTTTTAATGCAGAAGATACTTTAACTTTCGGCGGTATTTCCGTTACTCCATTCTTCTGTTCCCATTCTGCTTTTGATTCTTATATGTTTTTGATTGAATGCGAGAACAAAAAGATTCTTCACACTGGTGACTTCCGAGAACACGGCTATTTGGGCAAAGGGCTTCGTAAGCTGATTCCTGCTAAGATTGGTCAGGTAGATGTGCTCATTATTGAAGGAACCATGCTCGGACGCAATACTGAGAATGTGCGACATGAAGTGCAGATAAAAAGCTGCGTGGGGCATCTCCTTATTCAAAAAAGTGAGCGGAAACACTTGTTTGCACTCTGTTCCTCAACTGATATTGATCGTTTGGCATCTCTTCATAAAGCATGCAAAGAACATGGTGCATGGCTGGTTTGCGATATATATCAAAAGCAGGTTCTTGATATATTCTCCGAGAGAGCAGGAAAATATAGTGACTTATTCAGCTTCGACCGAGTTAAGGTGTTGGGAGAAGATAAGCATTTCTTCGATGAAATCCGTATTACAGGTTTTGTTATGTTGATTCGTCCAAGTAGGCACGCATTAATGATGAAGGTCATGCACTATTTTCCTGATGCTGAATTGATTTACTCTATGTGGCATGGCTACTATGCCGGAACAAAGGAGCAGCTCAATGAAAAGGTTGTGGAAATTGTAAGTGAGTTTCCCAAGACGAAGTTCCATGAAATTCATACAAGTGGCCATGCTACAATAGCAACACTCTCAGAGGTAATAAGACTAACCAACCCTCGAAAGGCAATCATTCCTATTCATCGTAGTAAAGAGAGTGATCTATCACTGCTTCAAATATCAGATAAGCAAAGGGAGAAGGTCTTATTAGATAACAATTCTAATCGTAGAGAATTATCAATAGAATGAAGATACTCCAAATATCAGACACTCATAACAAACATCGACAACTGACAAACTTGCCGGCTGCAGATGTTATCGTCCATTGCGGTGATATAACAGAAAATGGTACAGAAGAGGAGGCTCTTGACTTTTTGAATTGGTTTATGGAGCTTTCTTATCCTCATAAGATCTTTGTCACAGGCAATCATGATCTGTGTCTAAGGGATGCGGAAGGAATCGAAGATTTGCCCGATCATATTCATTTTCTTCAGGATTGTGGGTGCGAGATTGACGGCATCAGGTTTTTTGGTCTTTCTTATGACCATGAGGAAAGCATTATTCCAATGTATACTGACATTGTTATCACTCATGAACCGCCCACAATGATCTTGGACGAGTCTGACGGTATTCATTGGGGAAATATAAGGATACAAAACCGGGTCCGTGAGGTGAAACCTCGTTATCATTTATTTGGTCATGCGCATGACGGATATGGCATTCATAAACAAGATGGAATTATCTATTCCAATGGTTCTCTACTTGATGAGCAATCCAGGTTGTGCCATGCTCCCAAGGTTTTTCAAATAGGGAACAGATGATTGTCCCATATTTCCGTGCAAGACAAACTAACTATGTATGAAAAGTGCCTTCTGAGCAAATAAAATTGGATGCAAAAATTGGGGAGAAAGTTTTTTCTGAAGAAACGGACATGCCTTACAATGTGCTGTAAGTCAGTTGTGGGGTGGAGGGGTGTAGTAAAATAGTTTTTTTTTACTAATCTAAAATCCGAATTTCAAAAAAACAACAGAAATGCTTAATCGACCAATAGTTTACTACTCTTATGATTTGCTGTTGAAAGAAATGGTGTATATTTGTCCGTGAAAAACCGAGCTGCACAAAAATGAGTTTGTAAATGGCTATAATAATGACCGGATAATACATAAATTTAATTACTTGATACCTAAAGAGAATAGACCCAAGTACGCAGAAAGCCAGCGAAAGAAAAATGATTTTGACAATTGGATGATTGGAATCAGAGGAAAAGCTTATCCGCAACAAACGTAAATCTAATACAAATTACTGGCTCGTTTTATCGGGCTAATACAACTTTTATCACTAGATAGATTATGCAACAAACATACATTACACGTCCACATTACGAGATTCTGGATGGCTTGCGAGGAGTAGCTGCCTTGCTTGTCGTGTGGTTTCACCTTACCGAATTTATGAACCCCGGTTCGATGCCCCTCTTCCACGGATACTTAGCAGTCGATTTCTTCTATGTGCTTTCCGGTTTTGTCATCGGCTATGCATACGATGGGCGATGGGGACACGAAATGGGGATTAAACAATTTTTGAAGCGCAGACTTATGCGACTTCAGCCACTTGTATTCTTGGGCGGAGTGATCGGTATCATGATGTTCTATTTCAGCGACTGTAAGATGTTTGCCGATGTAAGCAAAACCGAGTGGTGGGTGCTGCTGCTTGTCGGTTTGGCCAGCTGCTTCTGCATACCTTTGCCGCCAAGCTGCAACCAACGCAACATGGGCGAGGTGACCAGCACCAATGCTCCTATGTGGTCGCTCTTTTATGAGTACATTGCAAACTTGCTCTATGCACTTGTGGTACGCCGACTGGGCACATGGGCACTAGCCATCTTGGTGGCCGCCTTCGCAGTGATGGTGGTGGATTCGTCATTGGCCCTCAATCTTTTTGGCATGCTCGAGCAACACGACATGCAGCTCTCGCTCAACTTCGGATTCAAGATGACACCGGAGCATTGCTATGTAGCCATGAGCCGCTTGCTCTACCCCTTCTTTATGGGAGTATTGTTGAGCAGGATCATGAACAAGGGATCGCATCGGGCATCACACAACCAATCGGGACTTCTGTCGCACGGATTTCTGATCAGCTCCCTGCTACTGTCTGCCGTATTGCTGATGCCACGCATGTGTGGATGGGAGCAACTGTTGCCCGAAGGCTTGTTCAATATGACATCTGTTCTTGTGCTCTTTCCACTGATTGTGGCATTAGGGGCACGCAGTAATCTCACAGGCAAGCGTAGCAGTGCGTTATGTAAATGGATGGGCGAACTGTCATACCCACTCTACATCACCCACTACCCTTTTATGTATGTATTCCTGGCATGGTGGGATCGCAACAGGGACATTCCGATGCCTACCTTCATCATGGTGCAGATCTTCGTGTTCATACTTACCATCGTAGTGGCTTGGCTCGCCTACAAATTGTATGATATTCCTGTACGCCGATGGCTCACTGAGAAGTTTTAACCTCGTCTGATTGCCACTGAATAATATAGGAAAAGCTATCTACTTCATGTAGGTAGCTTTTTTTATGCCATGTGTGCCTGGTAAATCATTATTGGCGATTCTATCCGGTAACATACCGATCTTTTCGTCGGCAAATCTTTGAGAGTAGTAATGTTTTTAATAGAAAAGCGTGTATGATATGTTTTAGTGTTCAAATAATAGCGATATTTGCGCTATGAGCAATCCATTACAACAATTCGGAAATATCCCTGTAACGGCATCTGCCTTGGAATCCCTCTTCCCCCATATCAAGAGGGGAAACCAAAAAATCAGGCTGCTTGAGCGTGATAATCAAATTATCCGACTCAAGAGGGGACTTTATGTATGTAACCCTGAAATAACAGGCAAGATTCTATCAACGGAATTGATCGCCAATCATCTTTATGCTCCTTCGTATGTTTCCATGTCCTCGGCTCTACGTTATTACGGTTTGATACCAGAAGCAGTCTACACAAAGCAGTCAATGACCTTGAAACATGCTAAGGATTTTGATACGCAGTTTGGTCGATTTGAATATACACATATCTCAAAGAACGCATTTTCCGTAGGCTTGACCAGTATCAGGAAAGATGAGTATGCTTTTGTGATGGCGACTCCGGAAAAGGCATTGTGTGATTTGATTGCTAATTCTCCCAAAGTGAACCTCCTGTTTGCCGGAGTGTTGGATGAACGGTGTAAAAGTGATAATAAATGAAAGTGCAATGAAGATATTATATAAGACTGTAAACACAAGAGGAGAATACAGCTGCGGAGATATTGATGTCTCTGCAGAGGAATGGCTCAAGCTACTGCAGGATGTGAAATCCAAGCCATATCATGAGGCTCTACTATGTTTCCTTCGCCAACCAGACCATAAAGCGACTTGTACAAAGGTGTCGCAAGAATATGGAAAACCTGCTCAATACTACAACAGCAAGGTGCTTCATTTCTCGAAATGGGTACAGAAACGCTTGAATAGATTCACCGTTAAAGATGCGGATGGCAAAGAAACCTACTGGTGCATTACCATGCAGAAAGGTTGGGACACAAAACAAGGGTTCCAATGGCAGCTGCGTGATGAACTAGTAGAGGCATTACGAACGTATCTGATGGAAGAGCTCATAGACATGTTCCGTTCAGGAAAGCCTTTTAATAGCTATGACGAGGAATATAAATGGGTTCTGTTGGATAAGACTGAAGGTAAAGATGTTCTGGAAATATTCAGCAGTCTTAAAGGTCAAAACATTGTAGATAATGCTCGTGTTGATAGTGTCATCAAATACCTTTTAGAGAATAAGAACAGTGAACTGAAAGCATGTGGTCTGCATCTACTTGATGAGTCTCTACCAATAAATGACCGGTTAACATCATTTAAAGCAGAAATGAAGGCTATGTGCCCAAGCGACTGGAACAACTGCGCAAATGATGAGAGAACAGCTTCTGCTATACTCTTCTGTGCATACCCAAAAGTATATACTGTTTACAAAGATGAGATCTATCAAAACGTATGTCAATACTTTGGATTTGAGAGCCGAAAAACAGGATTGAAGTTCATCCATTTTACTGAGCTAATCAATGACTTTGTAGAAATCTATGGTGAGGAGGTTCAGCAGATTATGCTGAACGAAATCAAAGGCTTTAAGAACAAGCCTCTTAACCTTGCAGTCCAGACTCTGTTCTGGTGCATGAAAGAATACATGAACAATAAATTGAACAAGAATATGAGATTTACTTGGATTCCTTACTACAAGGAGTTTGCTGATAAGCTCCTTCAATTCAGTTCAGACCGTAGTGGCCTGCTCAAACTGATATATGATAACAGAGATGAGTTTTTGGCTAATTATCTTCATGACGAAAAGGGTGAGAATGATTTATGCAAAGATATAGACCCATTTACAACCTTTGGCTTATTTAATCGTGGAATAAAGCTTTATAACAGAATCCATTCAACCGAATTATTCAAGAAACTATTTAATATCTCGGCAAATGTACCAAGTGATTTTGAAGGTATTCCTGTACTGAATAACCAAAAGTCTCATTTCTTTGGATTCAGATCTCACAGAGAAAAAGATGATATACAGAATCTTTGGAATCTTTTTGTGAGGGTGGTTAACAATGAAGACTTTGAGGATGAATACAACAAGGTTATCAGACAGTATATCATTAAAGTAAACATTACGATGGGGTTGTTCTGGATACGACCTGAGGATTTCCTTGCTTTTGACAGCACAAACCGAACGTATCTGAAAG
>JAQUZH010000212.1 GCA_028691445.1 Bacteroidales bacterium
CAATCATCTTTATAAGTCTAAGAAATTTTGTAAAATAAGTTCGCCCGTCTTACCGCTTTTCTCCGGGTGATATTGTGTCGCATAGAAGTTGTCCTTGTGGATTGCCGACGTAAATGGCACAATATAATCCGTCTTTGTTATTGCGTACGGATTGAGAGGTACATAATAGCTGTGTACAAAATAGACATAGGGGCTTACAGTTTCAATCCCTTTAAAAAGGGGAGATTTGCAGTCATAAATCGTGTTCCAACCCATGTGTGGCACTTTGTCTTCATGTCGTTGGGGTAAAAACTTCTTTACTTCTGTATCAAAAATACTCAGACAAGTAGTGTTACCCTCTTCGCTGAAGCGGCACATCAGTTGCAACCCCAGACAGATACCCAATACCGGCTGTTTTAAGTCACGGATTAGTTCATCCAGATGTCGTTCTTGAAGATATTTCATGGTGGTTACAGCTTCTCCCTGTCCGGGAAAAATGACTTTGTCCGCCTTGCGTATCAGTTCGGGATCAGCTGTCACCACAGCATCCACTCCGAGCCTTTTGAGGGCATAATCTACCGAGTAAATATTACCGGCATTGTATTTAATAATAACAATATTCATCCGAATTCATTTGTGTTACTCTTTCAGCACTGCAAAAGTAACGAAAATCCCGATTAATGCGAAATGATAGCCCTGTAAAAGGATAAAAAAATCGAGTGAGTGGTCGAATGATGATTTTTTTTGACGAAAAGATTTGTTCTTTTCCGAAATATATCTACCTTTGCATCGCTTTTAAAAAGCTGGTGTGGTAGTTCAGTTGGTTAGAATACATGCCTGTCACGCATGGGGTCGCGGGTTCGAGTCCCGTCCGCACCGCAATATAATAGCTGTTAATCGATCGATTAACAGCTATTATTGTTGTGTGCCGTGCATGACTTTAAAGGATCCTGAATAACTACTTTTGCTCACGGTAATCATGTTTGTTTGCACTGCAAAGTTACCATTTTGGGCTGATTCTTTGAGGGTAAGCCCATTCTTATTCAAAAAACTTGTATCTGACAGCAATACACTGAAACGATTTATGTACCTTTGTGACTACGTGTAAATGCACTTGTCAACTTTAAAATAATACTGTTTAATATGAAAACAAAAAATGAACCCCTTGCATGGGTCGATTTACTCCGGATTTTCGCCTGCTTTTTAGTGGTTCTCTCACACAGTTGCGATCCTTTTGTCGCTCAATTTGATGCAAAATATGATGAGTTTTTAACGGGAACAGCTATCGGAAGTATTGTTCGATGCTGTGTGCCTCTTTTTGTTATGATCTCCGGTGTATTGCTTTTGCCGGTAAAGATGGATATGCGTTCGTTTTATTCCCGAAGAGCCAAAAGAATCCTTATCCCGACTATTTTCTGGGCACTTGCATTGCCGGTAGCCTATTATCTTTACCTTACCTATGGAGTCACACAAACTGTCAACCTCAATATCGTGATGGAAGACCATACCCTGGCTAAAACCATCCAAAAATTATATTTGTTTCTCTTCAACTTCAATTATGATATTATTCCGTTGTGGTATGTTTATATGCTGATCGGGCTCTATCTTTTCATGCCAGTCATCAGTCCGTGGCTTGCGCAGGCTTCCAAAAAAGAGATCCGCACCTTCTTATATATCTGGGTGGCAAGTACGCTATTGCCCTATATGCAGATGGTTGCGCCGATACTGGGCTATCAGGGAAATTATGGAAACATGGGGATCTTGGGCATCTGTGATTGGAATGCGTATGGCACCTTCTATTATTTCTCTGGTTTTCTGGGTTATATTGTGTTGGCTTATTATTTGGTGCGCTTCCCGCTTGAATGGAGTTGGAAAAAGACGCTTTCAATTGCTGCTCCACTATTTCTCATGGGATATGCCATCACCACCTTTGGTTATATCTATACGCAAAAGATGTTTCCGGGAAGTTATGCCAATCTCGAGATTATCTGGCTTTTTTCCGGTATCAATGTGATGATGATGACTTTCTCTGTGTTTGTTGTGATGCAAAAGATAAAGATCACCTCTTCTCCATTGCTGCGCACGATCTCAGGATTGACATTCGGCATTTATCTCTGTCATTTTATCTTTGTGCAAATGGGATATGACTTGATTTATACACAGATTCAATTACCCGCATATATACAAATACCGTGTATCGCTCTATTCACGTTTTTGATGGCAGGTCTGGTTGCCTGGATGATGAGTCTCAATAAAGTTACTCGCCGGTTTATCATGTAACTGCTTAAAGGAGCAACTAACTCAGTTTCATCTTCAGGATCTTACCTGACCATCCATCGAGCTCTACCCGAAATGGAACGGAGGAGGAGAGGAGCTGTTTGCTCTTTTCTCCGCTGAGCAGTTCGGTGACATCCACAAAGCCGGTAATAGGGATACCATATAGCTCAAAGGCATGGAGTGGAATGTGTATATCTAACTTCAGAGAGGCGTCGCTGAAATTGGTTACTACCAGTATCAACGTATCCTCATTCTTTCGCAGATACAGATATTGTTTGCCGTTCATCGACATGTTCATGTCATTGACATACATCAGATCAAAGAAGGAGCCCTCTTTCAGACAGGCTTCTTTCTTTGTGATCCCAAGAAGCTTTTTGTAAAACTTACGAATCTCTTTCTGATCATCGGAAAGCTGCAAACCGTCAAATGATCCCTGATTAATCCAACGCGAGATGCTCTCTACGTTCCAATAGTCAAAGATTGTGGTGCGACCATCCAGTCCGCTAAACCCTTCCCGATCCATGCCGGGTTCTCCTAGTTCCTGTCCGCAATAGATCATCACCGGATTGGTATTTATCGTCGCACAGACGATCATGCCCGGTATGCCGTGACGTGCATTCCCGGCGAAGAAGTCGGAGGCAATCCGCTGTTCATCGTGATTTTCCATAAAAGAGAGCATCCGTTCTTGGTATCCGTTGGTCTGCTTCCAGCAATTGGATATGTTGCTCGCCGGGGTCTGACTAGTAGTGACAGCACGCAGTGTATTGTAAAGTCCCTCCTTATCATATAGATAGTCAAATTTCCCATTAAACAGATAGTTGTGATATTCAGCGGGGTTATACACTTCAGCGATAAAAATCACTTTCGGATATTTCTTTTTCACCCTTGTTATGGCCCATTCCCAGAATGCCACAGGCACCATCTCAGCCATATCGCAGCGAAAACCATCCACTTTCTTTTCTGCCCAGTAAAGGAGCACCTCCAGCATCTTCTTCCAGGTGTCCGGTGTCTCCAGAAAGTGAGCGGCACGATAATTCATATAGTCCACACCGTAGTTGAGTTTGACGGTTTCATACCAATCATTCATACCGGGGTAGGCATTAAAACAGTCGTTCCCGGTTGCCTTGGCAGGATTCTCTGTGTATGGTTCGGGAGCACCGCTGTAGAGATTAAACTGTCCGGCAAAGACCTCGTTGCCGATGTAATAGAAATTATTTTGCGGAGAGAAACATTTGTTTGTGTCGTCATCTTCTCCAAAGTCGCGCACACCTTTTGGTTTGGCATCCGAATAATAGCGGCGAGCCAGATGGTTGGGCACAAAGTCGATGATGACCTTCAGTTTGGCGGCATGTGTACGTTCCACCAGTGCTTCAAACTCATTTAACCTGTCAATCGGGTCAACAGCCAGATCCGGATCCACATCATAATAATCTTTGATTGCAT
>JAQUZH010000033.1 GCA_028691445.1 Bacteroidales bacterium
TTATGTAAATCAACCGGTTATCTTTCAACATCGGGTTGCGGTGGATGACTGGAGAGGCGGAGTGATGCGGACACCACCTGATAAATGGACGACCTCTGAATATCGGAACGAAGTGGGTTCTTATCGGCGTGATTTTGAAATTCCGGCAACTTGGGACGGACGTGAAGTCTTTATCGATTTTGAAGGGGTAGATTCCTTCTTCTATCTTTGGATCAATGGCAAGTATGTAGGATTCTCCAAAAACTCCCGCAATACGGCAAGCTTCAATGTAACCAAATATCTGCAAAAAGGGAAGAATATCGTTGCAGCCGAAGTCTATCGTAGTTCGGATGGCTCTTTTCTTGAAGCACAGGACATGTTTCGTCTGGCGGGTATCTTTCGTACAGTAGGGTTGCATTCTGTTCCGAAAGTGCATGTGCGCGATCTGAATGTAATCCCTGATCTGGACGAAACCTTTACAAATGGATCTTTGATCATTGATGCAGATATCCGCAACCTTGGTAAGAGCCATGCAAAAGGATGCAAAATGGTATATACCTTGTATGCCAATAAACTATACTCAGACGAGAATACAGAGGTTGCAAATGTTACAACAACGGCAGTGATTGATCCGGTAGCGTCCAGTCAGACAATACAAGCACAGAAAGCAGTCATGAAGGTTCAGTCTCCAAATAAATGGTCAGCAGAAACTCCATATCGTTATACTCTTGTTGCAGAACTGAAAGACAAAAAGGATAAAACGATCGAAACAGTTTCCTGCATCGTCGGTTTTCGTAAAGTTGAAATTAAGGAGACAAAAGCTGAAGATGATGAATTCGGACTTGCTGGGCGGTATTATTATATCAATGGCAAAACAGTCAAGCTGAAAGGTGTAAACCGTCATGAGACTAATCCGGGAACAGGTCATGCTCTTACCCGCAAAATGATGGAAAAAGAAATCATGCTCATGAAACGTGCGAACATCAATCATGTGCGTAATTCTCATTATACCGATGATCCGTACTGGTATTTTTTATGTAATAAGTATGGCATTTATCTAGAAGATGAAGCCAATATTGAGTCTCATGAATACTACTATGGAGAGGCTTCTTTGTCACATCCTATAGAATGGAAAGCAGCTCATGTGGCTCGTGTAATGGAAATGGTGCACAGCAATATAAATAATCCATCCATCGTTATCTGGTCGCTGGGTAATGAAGCAGGTCCCGGAAAAAACTTTGTGGCTGCCTATGATGCTTTGAAAACAGTGGATACTTCTCGTCCGGTACAGTATGAACGTAACAATGATATCGTGGATATGGGATCCAACCAATATCCGTCAATCGGATGGATGCAAGGGGCTGTAAAGGGCACGTACCAAATAAAATATCCTTTCCATGTTTCTGAATATGCTCACTCTATGGGTAATGCCTGTGGTAACTTGATTGATTACTGGAATGCGATCGAGTCAACTAATTTCTTCTGCGGTGGAGCTATTTGGGACTGGGTGGATCAATCCATGTATAACTACGATAAGGTAACAGGTGAACGTTATCTGGCTTATGGGGGTGACTTTGGCGATACACCCAACGACGGTCAGTTTGTGATGAATGGCATTGTCTTTGGCGACCTCGAACCAAAGCCGCAATATTATGAAGTAAAAAAGGTCTATCAGCATATAGGAGTAGCTCCTGTCAGTGTCATGGAAGGAAGCTTTGAAATCTTTAACAAATACTATTTCAAAGATCTTTCAGAGTACACCCTTCGTTGGTCATTGTATGAGAATGGAATGGAAGTAGAGGCAGGTACACTCAATCAGGGATCAGTAGCTCCCCGTACTAAAAAAATGGTGAAAGTGCCGTATAAAGTGGATGCTTTGAAAGCATCTTCTGAATACTTCGTCAAACTTCAATTCTTACTGAAAGATGATATGCCTTGGGCTCAGAAAAATTTCGTTCAGGCAGAAGAGCAAATCTTGGTCAAAGAAACTACAAAACGTCCAACCATTGCAGCTGTTGCGAAAGAGTCTGCGACGGGGAAATTAGAAATTCAGGAGACTTCCTCCACGATAAAGACAGTGAAAGGAGATGGCTTTGTGGCTGAGTTTGATCTCGCTACTGGTACAATCTATAGTTTGACATATGGCAAAGAGACAGTAATAACTCCGGGCAATGGACCCAAGCTGGATGCTCTGCGTGCATTTGTCAATAATGATAACTGGTTCTATTCGCAATGGTTTGATCGCGGATTGCACAACTTGAAGCACAAGGCTATAAGTAGTAACTTTTTGAAAAAAGCGGATGGCACTGTTGTCGTTTCTTTCACTGTAGAGTCACAGGCTCCGAATGCTGCTCGTATCCTTGGAGGTACCAGTTCTGGTAAAAACAGTGTGGAAGAACAAACAGACAAAGTCTTTGGAGAGAAAGATTTCAAGTTTACCACCAACCAGATCTTCACAATCTATCAAGATGGCTCTGTTGAGTTGGAGGCTAGCATTTCTTCCAATCAGGACGCATTGATAGTACCACGTTTGGGATTTGTCATGAAAGTGCCTCAGAAATATTCTGAATTCAATTATTATGGTCGTGGCCCAATTGATAATTATGCAGATCGCAAGTCCGGTCAGTTCATAGAACAGCATCAGAGTACTGTGGAAAAAGAATTTGTCAATTTTCCAAAGCCTCAGGATATGGGAAATCATGAAGATATACGTTGGTGTGCCTTGACTGATAAAACAGGTAACGGTGCCGTTTTTGTTGCAACAGACCGACTGTCGGTTTCTGCATTACAGTATTCAGCTATGGATATGATTTTAGCTTCTCATCCGTACCAGTTGCCTAAAGCAGGAGATACCTATCTGCATCTTGATCTAGGAGTAACCGGTCTGGGTGGAAATAGCTGCGGTCAGGGTGGCCCTCTTACGCAAGACCAAATCAAAGCCGAAGCGCACGTTATGGGCTTCATTATTCGTCCTGCCGGTAAAGATCTGGCAAAAACAGCCAATGTTGCACCTTCAGGGGATGTGCCGGTTTCTATTACCCGCAACCGTGCGGGTGAAGTGACAATCTCTTCCACTAAGGAGGGGGCTGTGATGTGCTATAGCATAAACAAAGGAAAATCGAATGACTATTCGCAAGTGATTCCTTTGCGCGATGGAGGCACAGTGAGTGCATGGTTTAAGGAAAACCCTCAGACAAAAACGTCCATCTCTTTTCCAAAGATAGAAGGTATTCAAACCACTGTTGTTTTTGCCAGCAGTCAGGAAGCTGGTGAAGGGGATGCCGCTAATCTGACGGATGGCGATCCGAATACCATTTGGCATACAATGTATTCTGTTACCGTCGCAAAACATCCGCATTGGGTTGATCTGGATGCCGGTACAGTGAAAACCATTAAAGGGTTCACCTATCTGCCCCGTCAGGATGGTTCCAACGGGGATGTGAAGGATTACTCCATTCACGTAAGTCAGGACGGAAAGAACTGGGGCGAACCTATCTTTAAAGGAGCATTCGGAAGAAATAAAGCAGAGAAGAAGGTGGCTTTCGACAAACCGCTAAAAGCGCGTTACATCCGCTTTACAGCGCTCTCTGAACAAAGTGGACAAGACTTTGCAACGGGTGCGGAAATCATGATTCTTGCAGAATAATCACTCTTTGAGGCTAAATAGGAAAAGCGTGCCAGCAGTGGTACGCTTTTTTTTGTATTCAATTGAGTCTGTATGCAAATATATTATAACTTTGCAGCAAGTTGTATAAATAGATCCCAAATGATTGTTGTGGAGACCAGATACCACTAGAATAAAAGGGGCGTAACTGAAAAGCCTTATGAGTAGGAAGATAATCATATCTAGTATGAAAAAGAAATTCTACATTAAACTCGCATCACTTTTTATTGGTACCTTTTTCTTGATGCCTTCCAATACTTATTCACAAGATGGCTCATTAGACCTTAGTTTTGGTGTAAATGGCAAAGTAATTACAAAGTTTGAAAGTCTTTATGATGGCATTGGATCTCTGGCTATTCAGAGTGACGGCAAAATTGTAGTCGTAGGAAATAGTGCGAATGATGGTAATCCCAATTTTGCAATTATCCGCTTGAAGGATGATGGAAATGCTGACAACTCTTTTAGCTATGACGGAATAGATACAATATCGGTTGGAGGAGTCATTGATTATGGAAGGTCTGTTGTTGTTCAAAGTGATGAAAAGATAATTTTAGCCGGTTATAGTCATAATGGTACAGATAATGATTTTGCGTTAGTACGTTATAACACAAATGGTACTCTTGATTCATCCTTTGGCAAAGATGGAATAGTAACGACTGCTATTGGAAGCTCTAATGATCAAATATCTTCTATGATTCTTCAACAGGATGGTCGTATCGTTGTAGCAGGTAATAGTTACTACAACAGGAGTTATGATTTTGCTTTAGCCAGATATAACATTGATGGAACTCTTGATACGTCATTTGACAGTGATGGAAAACAAGTCACAGGATTTGGGAACAACTCTGATTTTGCAAGTTCAGTCGCTTTACAAAGCGATGGAAAGATTGTTGTGGCAGGTACTACACAGGAGGGATTTAATTCTGATTTTGCGTTAGCTCGTTATAACAATACGATTCTAACCGGTGTTGATGAGATTCAGGCTGAAGTTCTGTCAGTTGAGATATATGCAGATCCTACAACGGATAAGCTTCTCGTTAAAGCTGGTTTAGAACTTGTTGGTTCATCGTATTCGGTAATCGATCAATTGGGACGACCGATAATCTCTGGCAGATTGATCTCTGAGAGCTCTTCAGTTGCTATTGATAAGTTGGCTTCCGGATTAAACTTCTTTCAAGTAGTAGGTGGTAATCAAATGACAGTCAAGTTTATGAAGAAGTAGGATAGGTTGCTATAAGTTTGGATGCACTATCAAATAAAAGAAGGCGGCAAGCAGAGTGATGAACTTTGATTTTACCGCCTTCTCCTATTCTTGTACTCTTACTTTATTCACTGATGAAAAGTCGTTTGCTCGAAAACTCCGGATCGCAGGTAAGGTTGACTTTGAGTTTGCGTAGACCCGCTTCGTCGCCAGCGGTTGGAATATGAGTGGAATGCATTTCGCAACCGTGCAACTCCGTCAGCTTTTCCAATGCCATCTGAGCAGCAGGGTTTGTGGTGGCGCTGATTGCCAAAGCAATCAATGTCTCCTCTACATCCAGACTGACCTTTTTCAAGTTCAAGATCTCTTTTTTGAGATGAGTGACTGAGTCAATGATGCTCTCAGGTAAAAGAATCATTGTATCCGGGAGTCCGGCCAGATGCTTGGCAGCGTTCAGCAGAAGGGCAGAGGATGCATGGAGCAGTGGAGAGTTCTTTCCGGAAATGATTGTTCCATCATGCAATTCAATCGCAGATCCGCAATAAATGCCTCCATACCCTTTTCCTGTATTCTCTGCATCAATAGCCGCATTTCTGGCTGGTAATACAACTCTACGGTCTTCTTCATTAGCACCTACTTTTTTCATAATCTCATGTGAACGGGTAAGTGTTCCTTTATCAGATAACCCCATGGCATATTCAGCTGCACTCTTAAAGTATCTACGGATGATCTCCTGAAAAGAGGCTTCATTGATAATACGTTCGTTGATGATGCCTGCGCTGATACGATTGACTCCCATATCTGTGGGGGAACGATACATTGATTCTCCTCCCGTAATCTTTTCCAGAATCCGTCTGAGTAGGTTGTAGGCTTCAATGTCACGGTTGTAATTTACAACTTCCTTGCCGTAGGCTTTCAAATGGTGTGTGTCAATCATATTGACATCCCTCAAATCGGCAGTGGCAGCTTCATAGGCTGTATTTAACATGTGATTGAGAGGAAGATCCCATACCGGAAAGGTTTCGAATTTAGCATATCCGGCCTTAATGCCTTGCTTATACTCATGATAGAGGTTACACAGACATGTAGCCAATTTGCCGCTGCCAGGCCCTGGACCTGTAACAACGACGATTGGCTTTTCGGTTTTAATGTATTCGTTCGCTCCATACCCTTCGTCGCTGACAATTGTATCTACATCAGCAGGATATCCTTTCGTTGGATAATGCAGATAGACCTTGATACCCTTTAATTCCAGTTTGTTTTTAAAGGCGGTTGCAGCAGGCTGATTTTTGTATCTGGTAATGACGACTCCGGCCACACGTATTCCATACCAATTCAAATCATCGATACTTTTAATCGCATCTTTGTCATAGGTAATTCCAAAATCTGCTCTGATCTTATTTCTTTCTATATCACCTGCATGAATGCACATGATCACTTCGGTCTTATCTTTCAGAAGTTGCAAAAGACGCATTTTGACATTGGGGTCAAAACCAGGTAAAACTCTAGCCGCATGATAGTCGTAGAGTATCTTGCCACCGAACTCCAGATATAGCTTGTCATTAAATCTGTTTACTCTTTCAAGGATTGCAGCAGTCTGTTCCTGAAGGTATTTGTCGTTATCAAAACCTATTTGTTCTGAGTCATTCATTGTCTTTCGTTGAAAATTTCTGCTAAGTTACTTCAGAAACTTTAAAGAGCCTCAATGAAAGGAGAAGAAATTTTTAATCAGATAGAAATTCTTCCCTAAAGCAACGAATAGTGATTCACGAAACTTTCTTTCTTACTGCAGTACGAAACAAAAAGAATCCCCAATTTAATTTGGCAAGATGCTCTGACAAAAAGTATCCAAAAGCGGTAAGAAGGTTTGAAATGAATAATTGTAATCTTTTCATAAATTGATTATTTAGGTTGATATTTATTCTCATAGCAAGGTGATTATTCCTATGTAACAAAGAGCTCTTTCGGCAAATATAATTTAAATGATTTGATTTGCAAAATAAATCTGATAATATCTGGCTGAGATTCTTCAGAATATTCAATGGAATATATTGATTAAGGATAATTGAAACTCAGATGTATAAATAGTTTGTAATGGGTGTAAAGTATTCTAATTATCATTTTATTCCTTATATCGAATGCCAATGGTGAATTAGAAAAAGTTATATTTGCGACTTCTAAAGAAAAAAGAATAATTCATTTAAATCACAACACATGAATAACCGTAAATCAGTGTATGCTTCTTTCGCTTTTCTGGTTGCATTATGCTTCCCTACAATACCCTTATTAGCTCAACAATCGTCATGGAAAACGGAAGACGGATGGGCATTACGAAAGGCTCCCGGTAGCTCGAAGTATGAGAAGTTTTTTGCTGTCGGAGTATGGAACATTCCGGGATACAATCTTCAGGCGATGGAAGAGAATCAGGTTGCTTACAGAGTAAATGCAAAACCTTATCTGGATAAGTCGCCTCTTTATAACTTGGTATATCTTTCGCCAGGCAAAACGAAATATGCAAAGAAGAGGGTGGAAGTAACCGGATCAATTACTTTTCAGGAAACCCTGAAAGCCTATCTGGACAAAGTGCCGGGATTAAAAAGAGGTATTGACAGTGATTATGTAAGACGTCAATATCTGAACAAGCATATTGAGGATAAGAATCTGGAAATGTTGCTGGACAGTGCGATCAATAATGTTCGGGTAACAAATGGTGATGCGGATCATATATGGGCACCGATTGATGAAATAGTCAATGGGGGTGCCGGGAGTGGTTGGTGCTGGCATCCATCGGTCGGTAAGAAAATAAAAGAACGCATAAAGAAACAGGAAATGAACACGCTGGTTTATTGCGATCTTGTTGGTATTGCCCGAGGTAATGCATACCTGTTTGAACGGAAATACCTGCAAACACATGATTCGATGCCGGCAACAGTTCCCTATGATGCATTGGGAAAAGATGCCAAGATCATGGAGAATCGTCCGTTGCTTGGATTTCTACGTGCTCACGATGGTAGGCCGGTGTATGATAACGGAACTGCCGACTATACGAATTATGATCTGGAGACTTTAAAGTCTCTGTTTTATGAGAACCTCATGATATCTGCGGCTGCGTACAAGGGAAGTGGTGATGTGTTTGGCAGTAATACGTTCATAGACTTTAATACCCATCCGGTATTGGCGGGTACTGCTGTGGATGGTATTAAAGCCGGTGTAGGAGAGGAGACTCCTGTATGGTTGTATTTTGACGGAAATGGTTATGCAAAGCCTTCCAATTTGTCTGCGGAAGATTTTGCCCAACTATTGAAATGCCAGATTTACACGTCTATCATTCATGGTGCTACGGGTATTATGTTTTGGAACGACCGTTCGCTGTCGCCGGAGGTATTTTATGCTCTTGAGCCGGTGCTTACTCAACTCAATGAAAACATACAGTTCATAACGATGAATACGTTGGAAAAGAAGGCTGACAATGATCTGCATTATATGATTAAGAAAGATAAAGGTCGTCGGTATGTTATTGCTTCCAATACAAGCATGACTGAGTCGATTGAACTGAATATTCCAAATGGGATCAAAAGGTCTTTGAAGCCATTGGAAGTTTTAATTTCTCCGCTCTAAGTTTGTTTTTTAGATATTGGATAAGGGTGTGGCAGTAATGTCACACCCTTATCCATTATACCAGTATGAAACTTACAAAATATTATTTTTTGTATCAAAAAGCAGGGCGTGTATGAAATATTTGACTTACTTTGCGTATCAATCCTTAAATATACACAGAAATGAACTACAAGAGACTGGAAGAGTTGAATAATCTGCGCCAAAGTGGTGCTTTGACCGAAGAAGAGTTTCAGCGTGAAAAGCAGAAGCTATTTGAAAAAGAGAGTGGTTCTACTGATAGTGGAATTCCTTTTAACCTGAGTGAAAGTGCCTATCTCGGATTGATGAACTTTGTTTTTTTGGTTCCAACTGTTGGATGGATTCTTTCGATCATTGCCTGGGTGATTGGCAAAGATAAATCAGCGAAGATTGACGAACAAGGAAAGAATCTGGTGAACTTTATGATCAGTTATGCGCTGTATGGGCTTATCTTTTTTTGCTCCATTCTTATGATAATAGGTCTTGTTTTCTTTCCCTTTGCAATTTTTGTAGGAATCTTGGTTTTAGTTCTTCCAATCATTGGCGGAATTAAAGGCCTGAATGGTGAAACCTTTCGCTATCCGCTTACCATTGAGTTTGTCCGATAGTATTTATTGGAACAAGTTTTTTGATGACCTTTACTATCTATTATTAATAAATTATAATGAAAGAACAAATTGTAAACTTGCAAGATCTTATTTTCCCATGGCTCATGACGCATGGTATTAAAATAGTAATCGTTGTTATAGGCTTTATCGTTTTGAACAGTATTGTTAAGAAATTGGTTCAAAGATCTATCCGTGTTTCAGTTAGGTCAGGAACTTACGTTTCGAAAGAGGCTGAAATTAAGAGAGAAAATACATTGATAAGAATATGTACAGGAGTCATCAGAATATCTTTACTTTCAATATGTGTACTAATGATTCTGTCAGAAGTTGGATTAGAAATCGGACCAATTCTGGCTGGAGCCGGCATCGTTGGTCTTGCTGTTGGATTTGGAGGCCAGTATCTTATTCGAGATATAATCTCTGGGATATTTATTATAATTGAAAACCAATATCGTGTTGGCGACGTAGTCAATTTTGATGGAACGGGAGGACTTGTTGAGGATATTAGTTTAAGAATGACAACAATCAGGGACTTAGATGGGACTGTACATCACATTCCTCATGGAGATATTAAAAGAGTGGCAAATCTTTCTAAAACTTATTCACGAGTAAACATGAATATTGGCATCAGCTACAAATCAAATATTGAGCATGTAATTCGGGTGGTTAACAAGGTCGGTAAAGATTTGGCTGAGGATCCTACATGGAAAGAATCTATTCTCTCTGCTCCACAATTTCTTCGAATTGATAGTTTTGCTGATTCTGCAATTGTTATCAAAATATTGGGTGATACGCAACCAATAAAGCAATGGGAAGTTAGTGGTGAGTTACGAAAAAGAATAAAGGTGGCTTTTGAGCATGAAGGGATAGAGATTCCATTCCCGCAAATAGTTATACATTCAGAGACAAAATAATATCGAAGCATACATAAAATATTGAATGCATGAAATCTACTCAACTGCTTCTTTTCTCACTCATGTTGTGGCTTCTTTCTGGTTTTGTGATAGCGCAATCAGACAGCTCAACTCTATATCGTGATTCCGTGAATGTTGCGATTCTTCGAGAGTACAACAAAAGACTGTTGGAGTTAGAGCAGCAACGATTAGCAGATTCTGTTGTGAAGGCTGATCTTGAACTGAAGCTCATTTCTCTAAAGACAATGGGGAAAGTAGAGAAGTCAAATATTTTGGAGCAGTTGGAAGTCATTGAAAGAAATGACAAACAGCGAAGAATAATCATGGATGAAAGAATAGACTCTCTCCGAATAAGAGGGGTGGGGTTTCCTGTTGTGAGTGCAATGAATGATACTCTATTTTATATTTATTCCAAACTTGGAGCTTCCATGCCATGGGAAAGGGCCAAAAATGTATCTAAAAGGATTAAGAAACTATACGAAGATGATTTTCTGAATGTTGACTCGATTCAGATTGTGAACTCAGATTATTCCTATGATATTGTATATAAGGATGCTGTATTAATGAGCGTTTCTCAAACGGATGCGATTTGGTATAACATGAGTATGGCTGAGCTCAGTAAAGAATGTTTGGAAAAAATTCAAATATCCATTGAGTCCGAAAAAAAAGATAATAGTTTGGAGAGAGTCTTCATTCGTATCGGATTAGCTTTGCTTGTTGTTGTAGTTGTCTTGATTGTATTTAGATTGGTACATAAAGGATATGCCCTGTTGCTGGATTATATTCATGTGAATCAAAACCGTTTTTTAAAGAACTTCTCATATAAAGATTACACCTTTCTTTCCGCTGAACAAGAACTGCAAACGTTATTGTTTCTTCTGAAACTTTTTCACTGGTTCATATATGCTCTTCTGCTGTATCTTACACTGCCGGTAATCTTTAGTATATTCCCTTTTTCACGTAACTGGGCTGATGCTCTTTTTATGCTTATCTGGTCTCCTTTTAAAGGAATGATATTATCCGTTTGGAACTATATGCCCAATTTGTTTAGCATTCTTGTCATCATCTTTATTATGAAGTATGTGATACGACTCGTGAAATATATTTTCATGGAAATAGAGTTGGGAAAGTTGACAATATCCGGATTCCATCACGATTGGGCTATGCCTACATGGAGTATTGTAAGGTTTTTGCTTTATGCGTTTATGTTCGTTTTGATTTTTCCATCTTTGCCGGGTTCAAATTCAAGAATTTTTCAAGGAGTATCCGTCTTTATCGGTGTGTTGTTTTCTTTGGGCTCTTCGACAGCAATAGCAAATATGGTGGCTGGTTTGGTGATTACATACATGCGCCCGTTTAAGATTGGAGATCGTATAATGATTGGCAATGTTACTGGCGATGTTGTTGAGAAAACATTACTTGTGACTCGTGTTATGACGATTAAGAACGAAATTGTTACCATTCCTAATTCGGCAGTTCTCTCCGGAAATACAACTAACTTTAGCATGGGAGCTGAAGAAAAAGGTCTAATCATTAATACCTCTGTTAGTATAGGTTATGATGTGCCTTGGAAAGAGGTGAGTGGGGCTCTGATTGAGGCTGCTTTACGTACTACGATGGTGATTAAGACACCGGCCCCTTTTGTATTACAAACAAGCTTGGAGGACTTCTATGTAGTATACCAAATCAATTGTTATACGAAAGAAGCTAGCAAACAAGCCTTTATTTATTCGTCTTTACATCAGCATATTTTGGATGTATGTAATGAAAAGGGGATTGAGATCATGTCTCCACACTACCGTTCAGAAAGGGATGGTAATAAGATTGCAATTCCGGACGAGTATCTTTCGAAGATTCTTAATGATTCGAAAGCGGATGGAAAAATGAATTCTGATGAAGGAACAAATAAGAAACAATAATTGTCATCTTCTACTGTTATGAATAATTGAACTAAAATACATATAAAACGATGAATCTAAAGAAACTGGAAAAGCTGAACGACTTGCGTAAAAATGGCGCGCTTACTGAAGAAGAATTTCAACAGGAGAAACAAAAGCTGATGAATGAAGAGTCAAGCTCTTCTGCTGCGGGTGAAATACCGTTGAATCTGACGGAGAATACCTATATGGGATTGATGAATCTGATTGTTTTACTGCCTTATATTGGGTGGATTTTATCAATCGTTGCGTGGGTAGTTGCCAAGGAAAAATCTGAAAAGATTGATAAGCAGGGGAAGAATATCCTGAACTGGATGATCAGTTATTTGCTCTATGCTATTGCTATCTCGTTTATTCTGATGTTTATAACTATCATTGGTGGAGCGGCCATGTTCGGTATGGGTATGATGGGGATGAATGGTATGGGAGGATTTGGAATATTTGGATTATTGGGAGCATTAGGAGGTTTTTGTTTCTCCGGATTTGGATTGATTGTTCTGCTTATTCTTATCATGCTGCCCATTATTGGTGCTATCAAAGGCTTCAATGGCAATACGTTCCGTTATCCGTTGTCTTTTTCATTCATCAAGTAAATATCTTTGAGATATAAAAAAGCAGAAGGCCGGTTGCTTAGCGCAGTCGGCCTTCTTTACGTATTACAGGGGTTTAGGGTCGTTCAATTGTACCGTCCGCATGTTTTGCGAAGCGTGGTTTCTTTTTCAGGCAAACAGGATCATCGGTATCCCATGGCCAGCCACCAAAGCGACTCTTTTGATAATCTTCATACGCTTGCTGAACTTCCGGCATACTGTTCATGACAAAGGGTCCGTAGGCTGCAACCGGTTCGTTGATAGGCTCACCTTCCAAAAGAAGCAGATGAGCACGCTTCTTTCCATTCTTGATAAAAATATCGGCATTGCCATTCAGTTCTGCACAATAGCCTTTCTTTAGCTCTTCCTCATAAATGGAGAGTTTTTCTCCTTCAAATAGATAGATCATCCGGTTGAGAGTTGCGGAAACAGGTGGAAGGATGATCGTTGCTTCCGGTTCCATGTCAACCAACCATATTCCAACATGGTTATTCCGGTCTGCAGCCCAAGAGGCAGGAGGTGGCTCAAGACTCTTTTCTCCTTTGCAATTGCCTGCAATCAGTTTGATGCGGGCTGTCTTACCGGCTTCATTGGTTTGCACCAATAGAGGAATCTTTTCATTCCACATCATCCTGTATGCCGGAGTTGCAAACTTATCCTTCTGAGGCAGATTGAGCCAAATCTGGAAGAGCTCCATGGTGTTGTTACCCTCTTCATTTAATAATGGAAACATTTCCGAATGTTGAATACCGGCCCCGGCAGTCATCCATTGCACATCTCCTTTGCCGTAGCGCCCTTGTGAGCCTTTGGAATCGTGATGGTCGGCAAATCCTTTGGTTACTACGGTAATTGTTTCAAAACCACGGTGGGGGTGAACGGGGAAGCCGGGAATCTTATCTCCGTAATACATGCGCCATGGCGCACTGTGATTAAAATCATTGCCAATGCTTCGTCCCGGAAGGTAATGTACCGGTTCCATATTGTCATTACCGGCGGGAAACAAATCCTTATGATGCATGCAAGCGATGAAAGGACTCTTGACGATGAGTTGAAATCCTATCTTTTCAATGTGTATTGTTTTCATTGGGCATCCATTATTGATTGAGATACTCCCTTTGCAGGTGAATGTGTATTCGTTGCCATCCAATCACAAAGTTAGAAAATAATTTAAATGGACAAGCTTCTTTCGATACTTTTTTACTCTCCATTGGACGGAATGCTGCTACAGAGGCATAAAGCTTTGGTGACAAAAGTTTTAAGTGTCCTAACGATTGGATACACAGAATTAATTTTATCTTTGCGGGTATTAAATCTGAATGGTATGAAAGCAAGATGTATGGATCAGTGTATTCCGACCAGATTAATCTTTGGTTATGGAAGTGTGGCAAACCTTGCTACGATGAAACTTCCCGGATGAAAAACTATATATCTACTGCAAATCATTCAGATGATAGTTATATCTGTTATCTATCTATATGTATGTATTTAATTAATTGATAATCTAATAGTTGAAGAAATGAAGAACAAATCTGTAATTCTCGTTTTAGTCGCAATGCTTACACTCTCCCTGACAGGGAGGTCGCAGGTATCTTTTGGTCATCCCGAACGGATAAACAACGATTGGAAGTTTATTCTGGAGGATGTAAAGGGGGCAGAACAATCAACCTTTAATGATGAGAAGTGGCGAGCCGTTGATCTGCCGCACGACTGGAGTGTCTCCCGACAAATGAGTCCGGCACTAGCCAGTAGCACCGGATTCTTACCGGGTGGAATAGGTTGGTATCGCAAACATCTCACACTTCCTGTTGAGAAAAAAGAGCGAAGGTTTTATCTCTATTTTGAAGGAGTGTATAATCACAGCGAAGTCTTTGTCAACGGACATTCACTAGGTATGCGTCCAAACGGATACATCTCTTTTATGTATGACGCGACTCCGTGGCTTAAGTTTGGCGAGGAGAATGTGATTGCTGTACGCGTCGATCACACCATTGATGATGATAGCCGATGGTATACCGGTTCGGGGATTGACCGTGATGTATGGTTGATCGAAGCGGGGGAAATTCACATAGATCAGTGGGGTGTGTTTTATCAGACTCCGGAGGTGAGCACCAAAGAGGCTACTGTTGCTGTTCAGGTGGCAATAGCCAATGTCAGCCAACAACCAGCAACAATCAAAGTACAAATGACCCTGAAAGACAAGGATGGAAAGAAAGTAGCCTCCTCTTCCTCTTCGGTAAAGAGCATAGCATCTGGTGTTACCCCTTCATCGTTTAAAATGAAAGTATCGCATCCGGAATTATGGTCTCCTGCGTCACCTTATTTATATCGTCTGACCACTGAGTTATATCAGGGCAAGAAACTGATTGATAGCAGTTCGCAGGCATTAGGTATTCGTACGATGACGTATGATGCAAATAAAGGGTTTGCTCTCAACGGGGTACCGATGAAGATGAAGGGCGTGTGTCTGCATGAGGATGCCGGTGTACTGGGCAATGCCGTACCCCGTGAGGTTTGGAAAAGGAAACTGAAGACCTTGAAAGAAATAGGTTGCAATGCGATACGTATGAGTCACAATCCACATGCGCCGGCTTTGTATGATTTGTGCGATGAGATGGGTTTTCTGACTATTGATGAAGGGTATGACGAATGGGAACTTCCCAAAAAGAAATGGATAGAGGGATGGAATCAGGGTACACCGGGACTTAACGGTACTTCATCTTACTTTAAGGAATGGTATGAAGCAGATCTGAAAGACCTGATACTTCGTGATCGTAATCATCCCTCAATTGTGATGTGGAGCATTGGTAATGAGATTGATTATCCCAATGATCCCTATTCACATCCAGTGATGGAAACAGGAAAAATCAACCAGCCGGTGCAGGGTGCTTATGTGCAAGAGCGTCCGCACGCCGAACGTTTGGGTGTGATTGCCAAACAACTGGCAGCTGTCGTAAAGAAGTACGACACAACCCGACCGGTCACTGCTGCTTTGGCTGGTGTGATCATGTCTAACGAGACGGAATATCCGGGAGCTTTGGATGTGGTAGGTTATAACTATACGGAGAATCGTTACGCAGAGGATCATAAGAAGTATCCCAACCGTATCTTATATGGCAGTGAAAACGGACATTCCTTTGATGCGTGGACTGCTGTCAGAGATAATGAATATATCATTGGTCAGTTCCTGTGGACAGGTATCGATTATTTGGGAGAGGCGAGAGCCTATTCTTCCAGAGGTTCGTCGGCTGGCTTGCTTGACATCGCCGGTTTCCGCAAACCAAATTCCTATATGAGGGCTTCTTTGTGGAGCGACAAACCGATGTGTTATCTGGGTACCTATTCGATGGAAAGAAGCTTTATGAGAGGCTCTCGTGAGGGAGGATCGCCTTTGTGGAATTATGAAGCCGGTCAAAAAGTGCGTGTGGTGTGTAATACAAACTGTGCGGAGACTAAGCTGCTGCTAAACGGCAAGCAGGTGGGAGAGATCCAGAAACTGGACAAGACAAAGGAGTCCATCTCTTGGGAGGTTCCTTATGAAGCAGGCAAACTGGAAGTTGTGGGTATGAATGAGGGAAAGGAAGTGTGCAGATATGCTATTCAAACTGCTGGCCGTCCGGCAGCGATCAACGTTTCAGTCGAGTCTGAACCTGGTGATGAAGTACAACAGATAGCTGTTCAGATTGTGGATGAACAGGGAGTACCAGTGCTTCTCGCTGATGATGAGGTGACTTGTTTGGTGGAAGGGAGTGCCAGAGTGCTTGGAATGGAATCGGGTGATATGAACACAACAGACAATTTACGTGATCGTAGTCAGAGGGTATACAAAGGACGCTTGCTGGCTTATGTACGCAATCAATCGGGAGAACGTACGATCGTTCGCTTCACGGCTCCCTGGCTCAAAGCCGCAGAAGTTGTGATTGGGAAATAAAACTTTGCCTGTCGATTTTGATTTTTGTCGTTATCAAATGATGTTTCGATTGAGTGTATTTGACTAGAGGATCGTATTGCATATTGAAACAAATTAAATACGCGATGAAAAAGGTTTTAATCTTATCTCTTTTAGCCGGGATGCTCTTTGCTCCCGGCTTGATCCATGCAAACAATACTGCGCAAGGGTTTGTGCATCCCGGTATGTTGCACACGCAGGCTGATTTTGACAGAGTCAAAGCCAAGCTTGCAGCAAAGGTATCTACGTATGTGGAAGGATACGCCAAACTGACGGCAAACTCGCATGCCCAACTCACTTACACCCCTAGTCCGACGAAATGGATCGTACGTGGAGCGTCAGTCGATGGTGTGGGGGAAAACTACAGCAGAGCGATGAATGACGCTGCGGCTGCCTATCAGTGCGGCTTGCGCTGGAAGTTGTCTGGTGACAAAAGATATGCGGATAAGGCGGTGAGTATACTGAACCAATGGGCGAATACCTGTGTGTTGGTAACCGGAAATTCAAACCTTTCGTTGGCTGCAGGTATCTATGGCTATGAGTTTGCCAATGCTGCCGAACTGGTGCGTGATTACGAAGGATGGGACCGGGAGGATTTCGCCCGTTTTCAGAAGTTTATGCTCAATGTGTTTTATACCGCCAACAAAGACTTTCTTAGAAGAAGGCACGGCACATGCAATACGCATTACTGGTCCAATTGGGGGCTTTGCAACATCCTTTCAGCCGTCAGCATCGGAATCTTATGCGATGATGTCTATATCTACAACGAGGCAATGGACTATTTCAAGGAGAACAACTACGCCGAACAAATCAAGAATCTGGTTTGGTATATGCATGAAGATGCAAGAGGTCCATTGGGGTATTTGGGGCAAATGCAGGAAGCTAATCGTGATCAGGGACATTGTCCTTTATCGGTTGGTTTTGCATCAGATATTTGT
>JAQUZH010000034.1 GCA_028691445.1 Bacteroidales bacterium
AGCGGGAACACTTCAAACTATTTTCAATGATAGTGTTCGCACTTACGGCGAAAAGGTAGCCTTTACCTTTCCGGAATACGGAGCCGTTACTTTCCGTGAAATGGGCGAGAAAGCGTCTGAAATAAGTTATTTTTTACAAAGTCATCACATAGAAAAAGGAGATAAAGTTGCACTTTTAAGTGAAAACAGACCCAATTGGGGCATCTCGTATTTTGGTGTTGTTTCCATGGGAGCTGTGATTGTACCTATACTCATAGACTTTTCGGTAAAGGAGATCAATTCCATATTGGAGCATTCCGAATCAAAGGCCTTGTTTGTTTCCCAGAAAGTGTATCGCAGACTGGCAGATAAGCTCTGTTTTACCGGACTGATCGTCATCATTGATGCGTTTGAAGAGGTTTATCATGAAGGTAAATCTTTGGATTCGATATCAAAGGTTGTACAGGCTGATCCAAAAGCATTTGCCTCCTACACGCCGGATCGTGTGGAAGAAAATGATCTCGCTGCTATCATATATACCTCTGGCACCACCGGCCGTTCGAAGGGGGTGATGCTGACACACAAGAATTTTTATTTTGAGGCAAAGAAACTTCGTAAGATTCAGGATGTGAATGAAAACGATACTTATCTCTCGATTCTTCCTTTGGCACATACCTACGAATGTACTATCGGACTGATCATGGGAGTGGATGGAGGAGCCAAGACGATCTATCTGGATAAAGCGCCTACACCCGCCGTACTTCTTCCTTTGATGGCTACTTATCGTCCGACCATCATTCTTACTGTGCCTCTTATTATGGAGAAGATCTATAAATCAAAAATCAAGGATAGATTTACAAAGAATAAGTTTACCCGGTTGCTGTATAAGTTTCGTCCGACACAGATTGTTCTTCATAAGATTGCCGGAAAGAAGCTTTATGAGGCCTTTGGCGGCAAGATCCGTTTCTTTGGTGTAGGAGGTGCCGCATTAGCTCCGGAAGCTGAATTGTTCATGCAAGATTGTAACTTCCCTTATTCGTGTGGCTATGGATTGACGGAAACAGCTCCTTTGCTTGCCGGATCGGTTGTGGGGAGTGTGGCGTACCGATCAGTAGGAATGCCTGTCGATGATGTAGAGGTGAAGATTCTTGATCCAAACCCGAATACGGGAGAAGGGGAGATTATTGCCCGCGGTCCGAATGTAATGGTTGGCTATTATAAAGATCAGGAGTCTACCGACAAAGTATTGAGTAAAGATGGATGGTTTCATACCGGCGATTTGGGACTCTTTCGCGATGGTCTGCTCTATATTAAAGGACGGACTAAGAACTTGATTCTTGGACCAAGCGGAGAAAATATTTATCCCGAAGAGATTGAAGAGGTGCTCAATCGTCAGGAATATGTAACGGACTCACTGGTCTATCAGATGAAAGGGAAATTGATTGCCAGAGTAGCGATCAATCAGGAAGAATGGATCAAATGCTATCAGAAATTGATGGTTTCTGCACATATTAAACAAGATGAATATCAGGAAATTATTAATCTGTATCTCGAGGAATTGATGATAAAAGTAAACGAGGAATTCGGTCGTTATTCACAGCTCTCTCAGGTGGTGCTTCAGCCTGTTCCGTTTGAGAAAACTCCAACGTTAAAGATTAAACGATATCTGTATTGCTAAGTGCAATAGCTTAAATTTGATACAAAAACAAAGGTTGCCTTCACGAAGGCAACCTTTGTTTTTGTACAACGATGATCGTTCAATGTATAAATAAGATTAAAACTTCTTCTCGAGAATACCATTGTATTTGTTCTTATACTATATTTGCTGCATGTTTAACAACGGTGTTAAACATAAGAGGTAATTATCGGATAACACAATGAAAGAAGAACAAAAGACAGAGCAAGTTATTCTCGATGCTGCAGAGATAGAGTTTCTTGATAAAGGATTTGGTCTTACAAAGACAACAGAAATAGCAGCTCGAGCCGGTGTGAATCATGCCTTGCTTCATTACTATTTTCGAACCAAAGAGAATTTGTTTGAGAAGGTTTTTGAGAAGAAGGTTCATGAACTTTCTGATTCATTGCTGACAATCATTGGTAAGGATTGCCCTTTTCTGGATCGTGTGAAAGGGGGCATCGAAGCACACTTTGATTTTATTGCTTCCAATCCCAAGTTGCCTCATTTTATATTCAATGAATTAATTCAAAATCCCCGACGACTGGATAAATGTAAGCCATTTATTGCACCTGTTATTGCTGCTGTGTACAAAACGATGCAGGATGGTATAACAAAAGCTGTCAGTGAGGGCAAAATTCGGGATATTGATCCAATGCATCTGATGTATGATATTGTATCTATGAATGTAGTTGTTTTTATGATGCAACCGGTCATTGGTGAGGTTATTGAGCTGGAGGGTAAAGAATATGGGGAGTTTCTGAAGCAACGTAAAGTAGAGAATGTAGAAACTATATTAAGTCGGTTACGTGTCTGACTTTGTAAATGATGAACAAGTATGCATACAAAAACAGTTATTGATAGAATGAAAACGAAGATGGGAAAGATGAGAATCCTATGGTTTTTGATTATTGGAATCACGAGTACATCTGCTTTCGGACAGCTGTCCATTGAGGATTGCCAGCAACGGGCGAAAAAGAATTATCCATTAATCAAACAGCATGAACTGATTAGCATCTCGGAAAGTTATTCGCTTTCGAATGCTTCCAGTGGATGGCTACCTCGGATTACTCTTTCTGCAAAAGCCACGTATCAATCGGATGTAACAGGGATTCCAATAAAAACATCCTTTGTGAATATTGAAGAAATGAACAAAGATCAGTATCAGGCGATCCTGGAAGTCAGCCAGGTAATATACGATGGCGGAGAGATTAGCAAACAGAAAAAGAGTACCCGCGCTACTTCAGAGGTTGATCAAAAACAACTGGAAGTAGATCTGTATGCGATCAATGACAGGGTCAACAATCTTTACTTTGGGATCTTGTTGCTGAAAGAACAAATGAAACAGAATAAGCTACTCCAGGAAGAATTGCAACGTAACTACGATCGGGTAAGTTCGTATATTCAGAGTGGTATCGCTAATCAGAGTGATCTGGATGCCGTGAAGGTCAATCAACTGAATACTGCACAGAGACAGACCGAACTGAAATCAGTCTGTGATGCCTATCTGAGCATGCTTTCTGTCTTTGTCGGTGAAAAGATGGAGGAAGATGACTTACAGAAGCCTCAGATAAAAGAGGGGCTTTTGTCCATCAATCGTCCGGAATTATCACTGATAGATGCCCGTATTAACCAATTGAAAGTGCAGGAAGAGATGATAGGCGCACGCAATCTACCTAAGATCGGCGCATTTGTGCAGGGTGGATATGGTAATCCCGGACTGAATATGCTGAAGAATGAGTTTGTTCCTTATTACGTTGCCGGGATGCGTTTCTCGTGGAGCTTCAATGGGCTTTACACACGTAAGAATGAACATAATTTAGCGCGAACAGGCAGGTTGAGATTAGAGAATCAGAAAGAGATCTTCCTTTTCAATACCGGATTGCAATTGACGCTGCAAAGCAACGAACAGAAGAAACTTCAGAGTCTGATCGTGGATGACGATGAGATTATCCGGTTACGTGAGAATATTCGTACCTCTTCCGAGGTAAAAGTACAGAATGGGACGCTGAGCGTTACAGACTTGTTGCGTGATCTCACATTGGAAGATCAGGCGCGCCAGAGCAGGTTACTTCATGAGATACAGTTACTGAAAACCGTTTACGACATAAAATATACAACTAATAACTAAAACGATATACGATGAAAAGATACTTTATAACCGGATTGGTATTCTCATTATTACTTCTTTCTTCCTGTAATAATGGAATAGAACAGGATGCAACGGGGACATTTGAAGCGACAGAAATAATTATTTCCTCAGAAACGGCAGGCAAGTTGACGCAGTTTGTCGTAGAAGAAGGTAGTCTGCTTCAGGCAGGTGTAGAGATAGGATGCGTTGATACCGTACAGCTCTACCTGAAAAAGAAACAGCTCCAGGCTAGTTTTCAGGCGGTACTTAGCCGAAAGCCGGATATCGCCAAACAAATTGCTGCTGTTCGTGAACAGATTACTACCCAGAAAAGGGAATTAAATCGTTTCGAGATACTGGTAAAGAATAATGCTGCTACACAGAAACAGGTAGATGATATCAGATCTTCCATCGCCGTACTGGAGAAACAACAGGAAGCACAACTTTCTGCATTGAAAAGCAGTGACAGAAGTTTGAGTGATGAGAGTGAGGCGGTTGCCATTCAGATAGAGCAGTTGGATGATCAACTGATGAAATCACATATCAGCAGTCCGATAGATGGTACTGTACTGGTCAAATATGCAGAACCTAACGAACTGGTAACGATGGGCAAACCCCTTTTCAAGATTGCTGATTTATCAGAGATGACCCTTCGTGCCTATATTACGAATGCGCAACTCAATCAGATACGTTTAGGGCAGAAAGTGAAGGTCTTTACGGATTCGGGCAAAGATGCTTACAAGGAAAATGAAGGCGTTATCTATTGGATATCCAGTCAGGCTGAGTTCACACCAAAGACGATCCAAACAAAAGATGAACGTGAGAATCTGGTTTATGCCATAAAGATACGGGTGAAGAATGACGGGCTGATTAAGATTGGCATGTATGGAGAGGTGAAATTTTAAGTCATGGCTGCTATTTCAGTAAATAAGATCTCCAAAAGTTACAGAAACATCAGAGCGCTTCAAGAGATTAGCTTTGAGGTGAAACCCGGTGAACTCTTTGGAATCATTGGTCCGGATGGGGCAGGGAAGACGACGCTCTTCCGGATCCTAACCACACTGATGGTACCCGAAGAAGGTACTGCAACAGTGAATGGACTGGATGTCGTGACTGATTACAAGGAAATCAGAAAACAGGTAGGTTATATGCCCGGACGATTCTCGCTCTATCAGGACATGACAGTGGAGGAGAACCTCTCTTTCTTTGCCACGCTTTTTGGAACTACAGTCCGGGAAAACTACGATCTGGTGAAAGATATCTATCAACCTTTAGAGAAATTCAAGACACGTCGTGCCGGAAAGCTGTCCGGTGGAATGAAACAAAAACTGGCATTGAGCTGTGCGTTGATTCATAAGCCTTCGGTGCTTTTTCTCGACGAACCTACTACGGGTGTGGACCCGGTTTCCAGAAAAGACTTTTGGGAAATGCTTCGTAGATTGAAAAAGCAAGGGATCACCATTGTGGTTTCCACTCCTTACATGGACGAAGCGGTGCTTTGCGACCGGATCGGTCTTATTCGGGAAGGAGAGTTCATGCGTATTGCTACGCCACAGGAGATTATAGGCAGTTATCAGGAGATACTCTGGGCGGTACGTTCCAGTAAGATGTCTGCACTGCTCGCCGAACTTCGTACTTTTGAGGGTATTAAAAGCTGTTTCTCTTTTGGCGACACGCTTCATATTACTGTATCCAATGAGCAACTGCTCCCGGCGACTCTGAAAAGTATTCTGGAAAATAATGGCCATACAGATGTTGACGTTTATCCGATACAGGCTACCATAGAAGATTGTTACATGCTATTAGCTAAATAAGAATGGACAACATAGTTATTGAGACAGACCTGCTTACGAAACGTTTCGGCAATTTTACTGCTGTGGACCAGATTTCTTTTCAGGTAACAAAAGGTGAAATCTTTGGATTCTTAGGGGCCAATGGTGCCGGAAAGACAACGGCCATGCGCATGCTCTGCGGACTGAGTATTCCAACTTCCGGAACAGGTACTGTGGCCGGATATGATATTACAAAGCAATCGGAGATGGTAAAGCGTAATATAGGATATATGAGTCAGAAGTTTTCCCTCTATGAGGATCTGAAGGTATGGGAAAACATTCGTCTGTATGGCGGAATCTATGGTTTGAACGAGAAGGAGATTGCGGAAAAGACCGACCGATTGTTGCAAACTTTGCAGTTCGAGAGTGAACGAAACACGATGGTAAAGTCGTTGCCGCTCGGATGGAAACAGAAACTGGCATTCTCTGTCGCTATCTTTCATGAGCCGAAGATTGTCTTTCTCGACGAACCGACCGGTGGCGTGGATCCGGTAACACGCCGGCAGTTCTGGGAACTGATCTATGAGGCTTCGGATAGAGGTATTACCGTCTTTGTAACGACCCACTATATGGATGAGGCGGAATATTGTCACCGGGTATCCATCATGGTTGATGGCCGTATCGAGGCTCTGGACAGTCCGAAGAACTTGAAACAGCAATATGGTGTAAAGAATATGCAAGAGGTGTTTTATCACTTGGCCCAAACAGCAAAACGAGGAGATTGAATCACATGAAACAGTTTTTATCTTTTGTTCAAAAGGAGTTTCGTCATATCTTGCGGGATAAACGGACGATGTTGATCCTTTTTGGGATGCCTATCGTACAGATCATCCTTTTTGGTTTTGCGGTAACAACGGAGGTGCAGAATATCCGCCTTGCCGTACTCGATCCATCCAATGATCAGGCTACCACGGAGATCATTCGTGAACTGCAAGCCAATACCTATTTTGGTCCTGTGATGTATGTGCATACGACGGAGGAGGCTAACAAGGCATTTCTAAAAAACAAAGCAGATATCGTCTTGACTTTTGAGGAAAACTTTCAGGAGAATCTGCTTCATACAGGCACTGCTTCGATACAGCTATTAGTGGATGGTACAGATCCAAATATGTGCAAGATATTGGTCGGTTATGTGAGCAATATTCTTACTACCTATCAGCAAAAATTTAGTGTCTCGGATAGGACGAAGACTCAGATTATTCCTCATGTCAAGATGCTCTATAATCCACAGACTAAAAGCGCGTACAACTTTGTGCCGGGTGTGATGGGATTGATATTCATGCTGATCTGCGCAATGATGACCTCCATATCCATCGTCAGAGAGAAAGAAACAGGTACGATGGAAGTGTTGCTGGTGTCTCCGATCAAACCGTTGTATATTGTCTTTGCCAAGATGGTACCCTACTTTGTGCTTTCTTGTGTCAATCTGACTACAATTCTTTTGCTTTCCGTCTATGTGCTGGGTGTTCCCATGAGTGGAAATCTTGGATTACTGGTTGCCATTTCCATGCTTTTTATACTTGTAGCCCTTGCTATCGGATTGCTTATTTCTACCATTGTTGATACGCAGGTAGCTGCCATGCTGGTATCCGGTATGATACTGATGTTGCCAGTGATATTGCTTTCCGGCATGATTTATACGATTGAGAGCATGCCAGTACTTCTTCAATACGCCTCTCATATGATACCTGCCAAATGGTATATTGTATGTGTGAAGAAAGTGATGATTGAAGGTTTGGGTTTTAGTGCTGTATTTCACGAAGTAATAATCCTATTCAGTATGGCGGTTGCATTATTGACTGTTAGTATCAAATTATTTAAAGACAGATTACAATGAGTACGTTGAAATTCCTGTTGGAAAAAGAGTTTAAGCAGTTCTTTCGCAATCCGTTTTTGCCAGGAACGCTTGTCTTTATGCCAATCATGATTATCTTGATAATGCCGTTTGCAGCCACAATGGATGTCAGAAACATCAATGTAGCATTCGTACTGAGTGAGCAATCACCTCTTACGAACCGATTGATACAGAAGATCAGTTCGTCGGAATATTTCAACCTGGTAGAAGTGACTTCTTCACCCAAAGAGGCACTGAGTCTGATGGAGAAAGGAAGTGCTGATATGATACTTGAAGTACCGGTAGGCTTTGAAAGGAAACTAACCCGGGAAGGTAAAGGAGATCTAATGCTCTCTATCAACGCTGTCAATGGTGCAAAAGGAGGTATTGGTACTTCTTATATATCCACTCTTCTGAACGATTTTGTTTTAGAAATCCGGGATGATCTGGCACCTGTTGTAATATCCTCGGCTACACCGGTCATACGGGTTGTGCCCCGCTATTTATTTAATCCTTCTTTGAGTTACCGGACGTATATGGTTCCGGCTTTGATCACAATCTTGCTTACGCTGCTTTGTAGTTTTCTTCCGGCACTCAATATTGTCTCCGAAAAGGAAGCGGGCACTATCGAGCAGATCAATGTGACACCTGTCAGTAAATTCACTTTTATCATTGCCAAACTGTTACCATACTGGATCATGGGATTTATCGTCTTTTCGATTGCCATGATTCTGGCTTGTGTGGTATGGGGACTGATTCCAGTTGGCAATGTGGCGACGATCTACCTGTTAGCAATCATCTATGTCTTTGCGATGTCCGGCTTTGGATTGGTTATCTCTAATTATTCTGCTACCATGCAGCAGGCGATGTTTGTCATCTTTTTCTTTATAATTGTTCTGATGATGATGAGTGGCTTATTTACTCCATTCCGAAGCATGCCTCTATGGGCACAGTATATCACGGCTTTCAACCCTCTTCGATACCTTATCGAGGCGATGCGTATGGTTTTTCTGAAAGGTAGTGGGATACAGGATATCGCTCGCAATTTATTCGCTTTGATTGGTTTTGCACTCTTCTTCCTCTTGTGGGCAGTAAAAAGTTACAAGAAAAGCAATTGATCTAAAAGGCGGGTTTGAATAGTTCATCGGTTTTTCGTACATTTGCGATGCTAAATTCAAAGAATAAACTTTTATGCAAAAATTAATGATAGCATTATCTACAGCGGCCGTTCTGACGGCTTGTAACGGCGATGGGAAGAAAAAAGTCGCACAAACGGAGACAGATACTTTTAATTACAAAGTTGAACAGTTTGCGGATCTTGAAATATTAAGATACAAGGTTCCCGGATTCGAGGAACTGACCTTGCAACAGAAGACCTTGCTCTATTACTTGTCGGAAGCGGCTTTGGAAGGAAGGGATATCTTGTTTGACCAAAACGGGAAATATAACTTGACGATCCGTCGTACCTTAGAGGCTGTCTATACTACTTACAAGGATACAGCTTCTGCCGATTACAAAGCGATGGAGGTCTATCTGAAAAGAGTTTGGTTTAGCAATGGTATTCATCATCACTATGCGTCGGACAAGTTTAAACCCGATTTTTCTGAGTCTTTCTTCCGTAATGCTGTAAAGAGCACCGATCCGACTTTGTTGCCTCTGCAAACAGGAGAGGGAGTCGATCAGTTGGTAGAGACTATCGTTCCATATCTGTTTGATCCCAACGTGGCGCCCAAGCATCTGAATCAAAAAGATGGCGATGATCTGGTACTGACTTCCGCCAGCAATTATTATCAGGGAGTGACGCAGCAAGAGGCAGAAGACTTCTATAATGCGATGAAAGATACCACCGATAAGACTCCGGTTTCTTACGGTCTGAACAGCCGTCTGGTGAAGGAGAATGGCAAACTGACCGAGAAGGTCTGGAAAGTTGGCGGACTCTATTCGGCTGCCATCGAACGGATTGTCGGATGGTTGGAGAATGCGGCTACAGTGGCTGAAAACGACAAACAGAAAGCTGTCATTGAGTCTTTGATCAGTTATTATCGTACTGGAGACTTGAAGCAGTTTGATGAATATGCGATCCTTTGGGTGAAGGATCTGGATTCCCGTATCGACTTTGTCAATGGATTCACGGAGACGTATGGCGATCCGCTTGGAATGAAGGCAAGCTGGGAGAGCACTGTGAACTTCAAGAATATAGAAGCTACCAAGCGTACTGAAATAATCAGTAAGAATGCGCAATGGTTTGAAGATAATTCACCGGTTGACAAGCAGTTTAAGAAAGAAAAAGTGAAAGGCGTATCGGCCAAAGTTATCAACGTGGCAATCATCGGTGGTGATTGTTATCCGGCCACACCGATCGGTATCAACCTTCCGAATGCCAATTGGATTCGTCAGATGCATGGTTCTAAGTCTGTCACTATTGATAATATCACGGAAGCGTATGATAAGGCTGCTGCCGGAAGTGGTGCGACGAAAGAATATGCCTGGAGTGAGAAAGAGGTAAATATGCTCAAAGAGTATGGTTTCATTGCCGACAATCTGCACACTGACTTGCACGAGTGTTTGGGACATGGTTCCGGCAAACTGCTTCCGGGCGTGGATCCTGATGCTTTGAAAGCGTACGGATCAACTGTTGAAGAGGCGCGCGCCGATCTGTTTGCCCTTTACTATCTGGGTGATCCCAAACTGGTGGAGTTGGGACTTCTTCCTACCGACGATGCTTATCAGGCCGAATATTATAAATACATGATGAACGGACTGATGACGCAGCTTACACGCATTGAACTTGGCAAGAATGTGGAAGAGGCTCACATGCGCAACCGTCAGCTGATTGCACGCTGGGCGTTTGAACAGGCGAAAGAGTCTCATGCGGTTGAAATGAAAGTGAAAGATGGAAAGAACTATGTCGTTGTCAATGATTACAAAGAACTTCGTAATCTGTTTGCCGCACTGCTTGTAGAGATCCAGCGCATCAAGTCGGAAGGAGACTATGAGGCTGCCCGTTTGTTGGTGGAAAACTATGGCGTGAAAGTGGATCCTGTATTACACAAAGAGATTTTGGATCGCTTCATCCCGCTACATATTGCTCCATACAAAGGATTTGTGAATCCCCGTTATGTGGTGACAAAGAATGACAAAGGTGAAATCACCGATGTGACGCTTGACTATACTGAAGGATATGCCGCACAGATGCTCCGCTATTCCAAAGAGTATTCCGTCTTACCTTCTGTCAATGACTAATCAATATCTTCCCTGTACTCCACAACAGGAAATGCTCCTGCGTAAGATGAAGCAAGAACTTCATCTTACGATGAATGGAGTGATTTCAGAGAGTATGAAAGCGAAAGGGGCTGATTACCGTCTTATATATGGTGTTTCCTATCCTCAGCTGAAAACCATGGCTCTCCGATATCCGAAGGAAGCCTCTTTTGCGCGGTTGCTTTGGAACAGCAATATCCGTGAGATGATGATCCTTGCCACGATGCTTTGGCCAGCAGACTCTTTCAAGGAAGAGACTGCCGAAGAGTGGGTACGTTCCATCAAGCAATTGGAACTCGTCGAACAAGTTTGCCTGAACCTTTTCGCATCTCTTCCGTATGCTTCTCGAAAAGCATTGGGATGGATTTCTGAGGAGGAACTGTTTGTTCGGATTACCGGTTTCACGCTTATTTATCGTCTCTGTGTAAAGGGTACGACGTGGGATGAGAAGCAGCTCGAGTACATCATAAAGCAAGCGGAGAGAAGTATTGACTCCGCATCTCCTTTGTTGGTCAATGCCGCTATCCTTGCCTTGCGCGGCTTGGTGCGACAGGATCGAGAACAGGGAGAGAAAGTGGTTCAATTCTTTCTGAATGTCGGAAACGAACGAATGACCGAAGTGGCAACACTACTAAAATACGAACAGGAGCTCCTTTGAGGAAGCTCCTGTTTCATTTTCTATCGATTAACCAGTTGTCAGATTTTTACAAACTTCACCGATCTTACCTTTCCATTCTCCACCCAGCGCAGTATGTAATTTCCTTTTGCCAAACGAGCGATATCAATGGACTCGGTTGCCACTTCACTAATCAGAAGCATCCCTTGAGCAGAGTAGATCTCTACATGGATGGGGAGCTCTTCTCCGTCGGAAGTGACCCAATGAATGCGCTGTCCGTCGGGATCATAGAAGATGGAGTAATCTCTTTGGCAATCCCTTTGGTTCGATTCGCTACCCAGAATCGGATCAACGATAAAGTTTGCCGTCAGCGTACGGCTCGTCGTTGCTTTCAATATCAACACCGAATCGGTACTGATCACAGTTCCATTATCCGTCCAGTTAGTAAATAGATAACCGGAAGCTGCTTGCGCTCTCAATGTGACTGAATCTCCATAGTCAAAGACTCCGCTTCCTTTCACTTCACCTCCGATTGCCGGTAAGGAGGAGACCTCGACAGGTATTGTCACTTTCTCCAATATCCATCTGCTTCCTTCGTCATAGTGGTAGAAACCGATCGTTGAACTAGTTGCTAGATAATCGTTCCAATATTTATTATCAGTGGTTGCATAGCGGGCAAAGATACCGTAGTAATCATAGGTAGTCAGGGAATAATCAATGTACCAAACTCCTTTCTGTGTATGGGCTGATGATAAAAGGATCGGATTTGAGTACACCAGACCATTATAGATTAAAACTTCACCACCACTGTACTTCTTATTGTAAAGATGATAGCCGTTGGTGTTGTCGCCTGTAAAATACCAGAACTGATCTTCTGAGTCAGTTTTTAAGGTGTCTTGGAGCAAGTCGTTTCCGATACCTGATGCAGTGACATATGAATTCGAACGTACATTCTTAATTCGATAAAGTACAGAATCCCGAAGTTTCATAGCGGCGATTTCAGGATGAAAGATTCTTGATGAGTCTGGCACCACAGCAATTTCTAGTTTCTTTGTAAGGATCCATTGCTGGTTCTGACTGCTCATCCGATAGGCGTAGCCAATCGCTTTTGTACCATCGGTCAGACTGCCACCCGCATTATTCAGCGAAAAGTTGGTCGCTTTGTTGATGAGGCCAAAAGCATTTGCCACTCCGCAGGTATCTACCCTCCAGAGCTGTTGACTATCCAATGTGTCTGGGGTAGCTAAAGAAAGCGATTCCCCGGAAGTCGTACCACACTTTACGGCTAGTCCGTTTGCTTTCTCCCGAATGCTGTAGTAACCACCTTTTAAAGGAATAAATTGCCATAATTGCGAACTGCGTGCATCATCTGCTGTCCATAAGTTTAGATACGCAGCTTCTGCAGGTTTCTGGTCTGTAATGTCCAATGCCAAACCTGATTTGATATTTGTGATGGAATAATAATAGTTCTCAGCTTTGAATGCCGGGTTCTTTGGGACTTCCGGTATTTCCGGTATTTCCGGTACTTCCGGCTCATCTTTGAGCGCAGCTTTGGCAGTCGCAAAATCATTTGTCAGAAAAACAATTCTCTTATCGATGTATGAGGAGAGATCATAAAGATATTCATCAAAGGTGGAGAAGAGTCGCACTTCTCTGAATATATGAGTGGAGAGAACCGGCCATTTCTCATAGTTGAGTAGTTGTGACTGATAAAGCTCACGATACCTTTCTGTGATGTATGTTTGGAGATGGTTGGATAAACCCGATTGAAGTAGTTCATTCCAACGTCGGTCAACAGCCCTGACAAACCATGGATCACTCCAGAAACGTTGCACAATCTTTTTGTTTTGAGGATAAAAAGCCACGTCACGCATCATGGAAGTGGGAGCATTTGTAAATCGGTTATCGTTGTCGAAAGCAATATCATAATCCCATAATGGTCCCCAGTAGACTTTCGGATCATTGCGTTGCTTATAAATATAGGTACTCCAGAAACAGTCCGGGTTACCAGTCAGTTCGCAGGCAATATACCAATTAACCAGAGAGGTGCTATCCACCCATGCGCGATAACCTGTATCCGGGTTTTTGTAGTTGTTTGAGAATACCACATTCTCAAATTGTTGGATATAATCAGAGATATAAGCCTTTTGATTAGCGTTGATTATCTCCTCATCCGGACTCTTTATTGTCACCTGAAGCGATCTTGAGGTTTGAAACCAAACAGGTTCACCGGATGCGAAACCATCGATTTCGAGCAAATATCCACCTGTAATATTGGGAAGATCGAGATCGGTAGAATCCTGCTTTTTAATAGCAACCCTTTGTTTGTCTACTTCTATCTGATCTGTAACCATGTAATTGCCCACATAATTTCCATTGATAGCCAGATCTACAAATCGAACAGAAGGAGTGAAAGACATACCCAGATAATGTCCAATCTCAAAAGCAACCGCATTTCGAATGAGCGATTTGTCTCCATAATTAGCTAAAAGAACCCAATCTTTGGCAGTAGCCTTCATGCCCAGCAGATTTGCCTTGCTGTCGAGTTTTATTTTGTATGGCTTTTTGGGTAGCGACCAGGTAGAGTTGCCACGTCCTCGTATTTGCATTGGCACATCTGTCATCACTTCCGTGTCCACCGGACTGACTACGCTGATTGTGCCAGTTACATAGTTCGTCTTACTGTTGATAGGTGCGCTGTTGGTGGTGTTGATATGTATCGTCGGAAGATCCGAATAATGATTGTAAGCTGAATAACTTTCCTGCGAAGATTTGGTTACTTCATTCGAAGTTGCTGCTATTGAAATCAATGATAAAAGAAGGAAAGAAAGAGAGAAAAAAAATCGCATCATGGATTTGTGAATTAGTATGAGAAGCGACAAATGTAAGTAATTTTTTTTAACTGAATATCTAAACTGATTGTATTAATAAGCGTAATCGGTTAAATTGTGAGAGAATAGTTGAATGTACATTCTATATTTTTGCTGATTTTCACCTATTATTTAAAAGCAATTGATATATTTGCATAAAGTATTGTCTGATACGATGAAGGATTCCAGTTGTTGATTATTTATGGCATCTATTCCAGACACTTACGTTATAATGGGCCTGATAGTGGAAACACGGTAGAATATATAAATGTAAATATGAAAAAAATACTAGTAACAGGAGGTGCCGGTTTTATCGGTTCTCATTTGTGTACCCGCTTATTAAAAGAGGGCAACGACGTTATCTGTCTGGATAATTATTTTACGGGGTCAAAGGAGAATATACTTCATTTGATTGGTAATCCTCGTTTTGAACTAGTTCGTCATGATGTCATAAATCCGTATTATGCTGTTGTAGATGAGATCTACAATCTTGCATGTCCGGCATCCCCCATTCACTATCAGTTTGATCCTATCAAAACAGTCAAAACATCTGTGATGGGAGCAATCAATATGTTGGGACTCGCACGAAGCTCCAAAGCCAAAATATTGCAGGCATCAACCAGTGAAGTCTATGGCGATCCTTTTGTACATCCACAGACTGAGGCTTATTGGGGAAATGTAAATCCCATTGGGTTTCGTTCCTGCTACGATGAAGGAAAGCGTTGTGCTGAGACTCTTTTTATGGATTATCACAGACAGCTTCATGTTCGCATCAAAATTATTCGCATTTTCAATACGTATGGACCCAATATGCATCCGAATGATGGTCGTGTAATTTCCAACTTTATTGTTCAGGCATTAAAAGGAGAAGATATTACGATATATGGAGATGGAAGCCAGACGCGCAGTTTTCAATATGTGGATGATCTGGTAGAGGGAATGATTCGGATGATGGCAACAGGCGACGATTTTATTGGTCCTGTAAACATTGGTAATCCGGGAGAATATACCATTCGTCAACTCGCAGAGAAAGTCATTGAACTAACCGGTTCGAAATCCAAATTGATCTTCAAAGATCTTCCTCAGGATGATCCAAAGCAACGTCAACCCAATATCACTTTAGCAAAAAGCAAACTAGACTGGGAGCCTAAAGTTCACTTGAATGATGGCTTGATTCGTACAATTGATTACTTCAAAACCAAACTGGGATAAGATTATGGTAATGGAAATTAATCCATCTGATTACAAGATACTGATTGTGGATGATGTGATGTCAAACATTTTGTTGCTGAAAGTTTTATTGAAGAATGAGAAGTTCAATATAGTGACAGCAATGAATGGTGTCAGTGCGATCGAAACAACAAAAAAAGAGATGCCCGATCTGATCCTGCTGGATGTCATGATGCCTGATATCAGTGGGTATGAAGTCGCTCAACAGTTGCGGGCTCTGCCAGAGTTCACAGAAGTTCCTATTATATTCCTTACAGCGTTAAATACAACATCAGATGTAGTTAAGGGCTTTAAGATGGGAGGTAACGATTTTATATCAAAGCCATTCAATAAAGAAGAGCTCATCATTCGTGTTAAACATCAAATCTCTTTGGTAGCAACCAAAAGGATTATTGATGAAAAGACGGAAGAGTTGCGACGCACGATTATGGGGCGCGATCGTCTCTATTCTGTAATAGCCCATGACCTTCGTTCGCCGCTAGGATCCATTAAGATGGTGCTGAATATGCTGATTCTCAATCTGCCTAAAGAGGTAGTAGGAGAGGATATGTTTCAGATGCTGAATATGGCGAATCAAACGACAGAAGATACCTTCTCTTTATTGGATAATCTGTTGAAATGGACCAAAAGTCAGATTGGAAGACTTAAGTACGTCTCCCAAGTGAATGATATTGTTAGTCTGACAGAAAGCGTGATCGAAATTTTTGCGATGATGGCGCAGGTGAAGAACGTTCGGATTACGCTCGATGCCCCCTCTCAATTAAACATCCGAATGGATGTGGATATGATCAAGACGGTGATTCGCAATCTGATCAGCAATGCCTTGAAGTTTAGTAATGAGAATACTGTTATAAGTGTCGTTCTAAAGGAGGAGTCTGATCGTGTTATGGTTAGCGTTGAAGATCAAGGATTAGGAATAAAAGAGGAAGACAAAGAAAAGGTTTTACATCCGGAAGTCTATTTTACTACGTATGGCACTAAACAAGAAGAAGGTTCAGGCTTAGGATTACAACTCTGTACTGATTTTGTGAAGCGCAACGGCGGTAGTTTACATTTTACTTCAGAATACAAAAAAGGATCACGGTTTTACTTTTATATCCCGAAAAATTACACGCCACCGGAGGGTGAAGATGTGGAAATTATCTATTGATCTATTAGTAATAAATAAGCAAGGCCGGAATTTCCGGCCTTGCTTATTTATTACTAATATCAGAGATCAGAACGAGAGTCTCATTACCGTAGGGTAGTGATCACTGTAATCAAGTTTTTTTACCCAATAATTGATTCCTTTCAACTCTTTGGAATGAAAGATATAATCTATCTTGTACAACTGTTTCATGTACCTATAAGTTGCAGCATACCCCGACCCACATTCCAAAAATCCATCAATCAGTTCTCCTCTAATTTTCCAATAACTATAAGAGGTAGGAACAGAGTTTAAGTCTCCACATACAATGGTGGGATAGGGTGATTTGCCAATAATTTTGTTTAAAGCATCTGCTTGTCGGATACGTATCCGGAAGTTTTTTGTAGCTGTACTCAGCATTTTTTGGACAGCACTGCTGACTTCCGTATCCAAATCAAGAACCATATTTCTTTCCAGTTCTCCTCTTGTTTGGTTTACGTTTGTTGTTTGTAAATGACAATTAAATACGCGAACCGGTTTTCCTTCGATTTGCACATCCACCCACATAGCCTTCGTTATTCCCTTGTGTTTATAGTTTCCAGTACTGCTAATCGGGAATTTACTAAAAATAGCCAGATTCAGACCTTCTTCGCTGTTTCGTTCGATTTTGTAATAGGGGAGGAAGTTTAACACAGAAGCGACGCTGTCTTCATTGAAAGTCTCGGATTCGGCATATTCCTGAAAACAGATCACATCAATATTCTCATCGAGAAGAAAAACAGCGATGTCAGTCAA
>JAQUZH010000035.1 GCA_028691445.1 Bacteroidales bacterium
CACGCTCTCTCAGAGCGTTGTTATCCAACGCTTCGATCTGCGGATAGACTTCCTTGATTTTATCAATAAAAGGTTGTATTTCTTTTAAATCCCGTTGCGATTTATTCCCAAAGAGTTTCTTTATTATATCGTTTAAGCTCATTCTTTTTTTATTTAGTTGTCGTATTCGTCATTTTTAATTCATAGGATGGAGTAGAAGAAGCCGCATTGGGCGACCTGATTCGCAGGATACGATTGACTGTTGCAGCAATTTCTCCAATGCTTACCGGACGATAGACCTGTTCGGCAACGATACCTCCTCCAAAATAGAAGAGAGGCACATTGAGTGCATCTTTGCGTACCGTTTGCGGCTTTTTGTCCGGCGTTTCAATGACCCATCCCGGTTGTATCTCAAAGAAGATATCTCCCGCATATTTATAGTAGTACCCTTTCTTTATGCGTTCGATGCTCTCGCTGTCATTGCCACCAATCAGTTTATAAGAAGGTATTACATTTTGAATACCACTGAAATCCATTAGGAACTGAGAGGCTTTCTCTTGTACCTCTTTTAGATCCAGTTTGCGTTCCTCAATCAGTTTACGATTCAGGAAAATCTGATTCTCTGTCACATATTGCACCCAAGACTCTTTTCCATACAGAGCCATCAGATAGACATTGAGCAGTGAAGAACAACGATCTGTATAGAATGTACCTCCTATTGTCTTATCATCCTCATCGATTGGGTCCAGATAGTTAGCGTAGCCGGTTGAAGTAAGGAAAAGAACCGTGTTGTTTAATCCGACTTTTTCATCCAGCATTTTCAGTAACGCTTCAATCTCATTGTCCAGGCGAACATATGTATCCATCATCTCTGTAGGATAGAGTTTGCTGCTCATTTGCTGGAAATTGCGTGCAGAGTAGGTGATGGCAATGAAGTCTGTTGTATTGCGCTTGCCGATCGCTCCGAAATGGAGACATTCCTGTACCAGACGGTTAATCTCTGTATTTACCAGCGGCGAACTTTTAAATAAAAAGAAATTGCCATTTCCGAGATCGTGCGCAAACTTTTCCGGTTTCTCTTCTACCAATGCATAGCGTTCGATAGGAAGGAGCGGAGTCCATCTGTTCTCATTGACACGATGCGACAGTTGTGAATTCTCAGAGTATTTCTTGAGCCACCACGGCATCTCTTTATAATAGGTGGAAGAGACCCATTTTCCGGAATTGTCTTCTATCCAGAATGCGGCAGTCGCTGAGTGACCACCTGCAAGTATTGCCGCTTCTTTGTCTGGTGCGAAAGAGAAAATGTCAGCACTTCCACGTGTCGCATTTTCCAGTTCGTCGGTCATCGTCGAAACCAACAAATGTTGCGGTGATGTATTATCATTGGTAGAATAGCCGATATAATTGCCATCTTGTGCCGAGGCAATGACACGTTGCGTCTTGCTGTTGTACCAACTGTTGCCGGGGATACCATTATACTCAGGAGTAGTACCTGTATAAATGGAAGCGATGGCCGAAGACTGATCGAGGTTGGCGAAATCAAAATGAACATTACGATAGACTAAGCCTTCCCGCATCAGTCGCTTGAAGCCATTCTCTCCGAACGCATCATAAAAAGCTTCGATATATTCCCCTCTCAGTTGATCAATGGTAACACCCACCACAAGTTTAGGCGTCTGATGCACCTCTTGAGCTTGAATCGAACTGATGGTAAAGACGACAATCAGAGAAGAAAGTACTTTGCGTACATTCTCCGAAAGGTATAAATCGTTGTGTTTCTTCTTTCTTTTCACCTTCAATCTAATTTCTTAATATGCAATGAAAACCACCACAAATAGAGCTTGTGCACTGAACGAACAGCAAGCAGACCAACGAGAGGCCATACAGCAGGGTTCATCGTTTGTGGAATAAAATGCCACGCAAAGATAATACATCCCGTCCATATTAAGTTAACCGCATGAAAATAGTTTGCATATTTTCTGATGGAAGAGATGGCAAGCATCGGCAAAAGTAGCAGTAGGAGAGGGTGGAAGAACAATAAAATATAATTAGGAGAGACAAGCGGATGCGTTGAATACAGATTCATGAAGAGGAAGAGGCATCCCGCCACTCCGGCGATGGAGAAGAGGATAACATCCAATACGACCATCGTCTTGCAATGGATCATCCCTGAACGAGTCACAAAAAACAGAATAACAAAGATTGCCCAATTGACATTGATGGGTGTAAACGGAGACTCTTCTTTCGGTTCGGAAGTGGCAGTGACAAGTACCGTCGTGTTTTTTACCAAAGGTTCATTCTTTCCATCCCGATGGATTATTCCACTTTGAATTTCTTTTTGTAGATACTCCGGGAGGAAACTGTAATAGCTTCCTTCGACAGGTTTATCAGCATCCGCGCCAATCAGTAAGTCTTCACCAAAGCCGATCCACGTGTTGGCAGGGGCAAACTCGTGAATCAGTTCTCTGAACGTTTTTCCTTTGTATGCATAACTATATTCCACCTTTGCCACCTTTTTTGCGATGATATCACGGATCCGTGTCGCACAGTTGTCGTAAATGAAGTTATAGCGATAGACGCGGTTTTCAGGAAGTGCATTATTGATCAGCGATTCATACAAAAGCTGCTTTTCTTCGGGAGTCAGGTTGAGTACCATTTCAGTCACCTTCCTATTCTCCAGTTGGGCATCCATGCTTGTGTCAAAGAAAAGCTGTATGCCAAGCATATAATCTGTTTCGCCTTTCACAAAACGATAAAGAAAGTTGGGCGCATGAAAATCAAACAGACCATAGTTAAATACATAATCCATATCCAGACTTTTCTCCTTTACCCGGATCGAAGCGTGCCCAAAAGCTGAATAAGACTCGTTGCCTGGTGCGGTAATTAACACACTGATTTGAGCGTCATCGCTTAGTTGCTGAGCCTTTCCTGAAAGTGAAAAGCAAAAGAGCATCAAGAATACATATAAAATTCTTTTCATACAGACTTCTTTATTGAATAAGATGAGATGACGGGGAGGTGAAAATGTTCTTCCCATACTACCCACATAACAAAGATAATACCATAAAACAGTAAACGGAATAGCTCATGTAAGCTGTCAAACGAAGCAGGATTCAAACCCGTAAAATGTGCGATAACAGCGATACGGATACTATTGAAGACTAAAAGCAGGAAAGAGCAAACAGGCACAAACCAAAGTTTGGGTTTCCACGGCCCACGGCTAAAGATCAATATCGTAGCAAACATATACACCTGTTTGACTGCAGTGCATCCCCAGATGATAAGGACCCCAACACCATTGCCAAAGAGTAGTCTTGTTCCATGATCCAAACGCACATCATCGCCACACAGTTGAAGGAGAAAAGTCGCAAGTTTGGCGTAAAACAGAGAAAGAACTCTGAACGAACTGCTCAAATCAATCCCCAAGAAGGCAATACGATCGCCATCGACATCCTCATTCATCACCAGCTTCCACAGAAAATGACTGCCAAGCAACAGTACGAGAAACAGGACGACATCTTTGGATGGCATGTACCTGTTAAAGCGTGTTGATAATTGCGAGAGTAGTTTCATCTGTCTGTTATTTAGGTGCGTTGCGGTAAAGCGCGATAGCAATAAGCGTATATACAAGATTGGGAAGCCAGACAGCAAGCATGACATTCATTCCGCCATTGACGGCAAAAGTAGAAGATACCGTATCAAATAGTATATACGAGAAACTCAACCCCAGTCCGATACCCAGATGCAACCCCATGCCTCCCTTTCTCTTTTGCGAAGCCAGTGAGAGTCCGATGGCTGTCAGGATAAAAGCTGCCAGTGAACGGGCAAAGCGACGATGATATTCAATTTCAAATTCGCTCAGATTACCGATACCCCGTTTCCTCTGTTTTTCGATGTAATGCTTCAGTTGAGATGATGTCATCTCTGTACTCAATCCTTCAGACGATTTCATATCCGACAAATCCATCTGTATCGTCGTGTCCATCGCAGCGTTCACTTCCCCTCTGATGATGTTTTCATGCATTCCGTCAAAGTTGCGGATCATATAATTGCGCACCGTCCACACATTTCCCGAGTCATATTTGATTGTAGAGGCAGTCAGGCGCGATTTGAGCTGTTTGCCGTCAAATTTCTCCAGCGAGAACCGATACCCCGTCTTTTCTGCATTTTCAAAGCGGCTGATATATACGATCACATCTTTTTCCACTTCAAACTGGATATCCAGCAACGCTTCTTGTTGGGGCCTTTTCTTTACATAAGTCTGCAAGAAGTTTTGCATAGCCTGGTTGGACGGTGGAATAATAAACGCGCTCAGGGCGAAGTTAAAAATAGCAATGATACCCGCAGAGATCATATACGGACGCATGATCCGCTTGAAACTTGTTCCACTTGCCAGAATAGCGATAAACTCAGAATTGCCTGCCAGGTTAGATGTGAAAAAGATGACAGAAATAAAAACAAACAACGCACTGAAAAGATTGGCGAAATAAGGGACAAAGTTCAGATAATAATCAAAGACAATAGCTCCAATCGGAGCATTGTAACTCATAAACTTATCCAGCTTTTCGTTGATATCAAAGACAACAGCGATACTCAGGATCAATGCAATCGAGAAGACATAAGTTCCGAGGAACTTTTTAATGATATATGTATCTAATCTTTTCAGCAGCATGGGTGTCAGATTATAAACGTTGCGAAAGCTGAGGAACCATGCCCGCTTTCCAAGAGGAGAAATCACCCTCGAGAATATGTTTACGTGCCTCTTTGACCAGCCACAGATAGAAAGCCAGGTTGTGGATCGAGCAAATCTGCAGAGCCAGCAGTTCCTCGCTGATCATCAGGTGACGCAGATAAGCCTTACTATAGATCCTGTCCACGAAAGAGGCGCCTTCGGCATCAATAGGAGAGAAGTCATCAGCCCATTTCTTATTACGCATATTCATCGTACCGTTGCGAGTAAAAATCATCCCGTTACGTCCGTTGCGCGTCGGCATAACACAGTCAAACATATCGACCCCCCTTTCAATTGCTTCCAGGAGATTGACCGGAGTGCCAACACCCATCAAGTAGCGGGGCTTATCTTTCGGTAATATTTCGTTGACCACTTCGATCATTTCATACATCACTTCCGTTGGTTCGCCTACGGCTAGTCCGCCGATGGCATTGCCCTCTGCATTCTTAGAAGCGATATACTCTGCCGATCTCTGTCTCAAATCAGTAAAGGTGCAACCCTGCACGATAGGAAAGAGAGTCTGTGAGTAGCCGTATTTCGGTTCAGTTTCATTAAAGCGATTGATGCAACGATCCAGCCACCGATGAGTCATTTCCATCGATTTCTTTGCATAATCATAGTTGGCATCGCCCGGAGTACATTCGTCAAAAGCCATGATAATATCAGCTCCGATGCTCCGTTGGATATCCATCACACGCTCGGGAGTAAATAAATGCTTTGAGCCATCGATATGCGAACGGAAGATAGCACCTTCCTCTTTTAGTTTGCGGTTTTCCGAGAGAGAGAAGACCTGAAACCCACCACTGTCGGTCAGCATCGGGCGATCAAAGCCATTAAACTTATGCAATCCTCCCGCTTTTTCAAGAATCTCAATACCCGGTCTCAGATACAGATGGTAGGTGTTGCCCAAGATTATCTCTGCCTGAATATCATTGATAAGTTCCGTTTGATGAACCCCTTTCACGCTCCCTCCGGTGCCAACAGGCATGAAGATCGGTGTGTGTATGGTGCCATGATCCGTTGTGATGATTCCTGCTCTGGCATTTGAGCGATTATCTGTATGTTCGACTTTAAACTGCATATCCCTTTTTTAAAGCTGCAAAGATAACACTTTTCTTTTGTAATTCTTTCAAAAAGGATACACATCCTGTTGCTTCCGGTTATTTGAGTATGATACGTTCGCCCAGACTTTTCGACAACTGAGCTTTGACTCCGTTCACATAGCACATTTCGCGCATGAGTTCAGCTTCTCTTTCCGGGTTCTGTCCCTTGCTTTGTTTAAGTTCCTCGAGAATCTCTTTGATCTGATCATTGAGCACTTCACTCAGATATTCCATCATCACACGAGTGGTCAGTTCGACGATCTGTGCCTCGTCCAGCTCAGTCTTTTGTACCTCTTTGTGGTATTTACTCAGCACAAATCTCTCACTCAGCAGGTCGGCGGCCAGTCGACTGATAGCCGGATCTTGGTGCGACATAAAATATTTCATGCATACGAACGACTCTTTTTCATAGACACCTTGCCAGGCCTCCATCATCATCTGCTGATACATAGGATTTTCAAACGACAGTTCGTTGCTCTCCATCTGATGCTTGATGTAATCGCATACGTGTACCACAGAAGCAGTACCCTCTTCCTCTTCCTCCTCCGTCTCTTCTTTTCCCATCACCTTTTCACCATATTTCAGGATCACGCGGATCAGTTCCTTTTCATTGGCAGCATAGCGAAACTGTGTGGCAGTCTGTTGCGGTGCAGGATCCTCGCCGGGAATATAGGCAGGACGAAAATCTTCGGGAAGTTGAGGCGTCTCTTCAGGTGCGGCAAACTGAGGCATGAATGAAGCCTCTCTTTTCGCAGCGTTTTGTTGCTTCTCCAGCTGATTCAACTTTAGCTTATTGACCTCCCGGTGCAACAGTTCCTCGCTGATTTGCAACATCTGACTACACTCTTTGACATAGACCGAACGGATAATCTGATCGGGAATTAGTGAGATGCTCTTTACGATATCCGAGATCAAAGCAGCCCGACGGATCGGATCCTTACCCGCTTCTTCCAACAACAAAGTCGTTTTGAAACGAATAAAGTCTGTCTGGCTTTTTTTCAAGAAGTCTGTAAATTCAGTCGCACTCAGTTTGTGAGCATAAGAGTCGGGATCTTCACCTTCCGGCAGCAACACCACTTTAACATTCAGTCCCTCCTCCAACAGCAGATCGATTCCTCGGATAGAAGCTTTGATACCCGCCGCATCACCGTCATACAGCACACATATATTGTTCGTGAACCGGTGTATCAGACGTATCTGTCCTCCGGTAAGCGCGGTGCCCGATGAGGCAACCACATTTTCCACTCCTGCCTGATGCATGGAGAGCACATCGGTATATCCTTCCACCAGATAACAGAGATCCTGTTTGACAATAGCCTGTTTGGCAAAGAAAATACCGTAAAGTTCGTTGCTTTTATGATACACCTCCGACTCGGGAGAGTTGACATACTTCGCCAGTTTATCACTCTTTTTCAAAATGCGCCCACCGAAAGCGACAACCTTTCCCGACAAACTTAATATCGGAAAGATCACTCTTTCGCGGTAGCGGTCATAGAGTTGGCCCTGATCACTTTCGGTACACAGTCCGGTCTTGATCAGCAGCTCCTTTCTGAAGCCATTTTTGAGAGCCTCACGTGCCAATCCGTCGCGATCTTCCGTACTATATCCGAGTTGGAACTTGTGGATGATATCATCCTGAAATCCCCTTTCCCGGAAGTATCCCATCCCGACCGACTTCCCTTCGATGTGCTCCGTAAGCACACGCATATAGTAATCCTTCGCAAAACTGTTAAGGGTAAACATACTTTCCCTTACCGATTGAGCCTCCTTCTCCTTGTTGGTCAGTTCGCGCTCTTCGATTTCGATGCCATATTTCTTAGCGAGCCATTTGGCAGCCTCATAGTAGGAGAGCTGTTCATGTTCCATTACGAAATGGATCACATTTCCTCCCTTTCCGCAGCTGAAACATTTGCAGATACCTTTGGCCTGAGAGACACTGAAAGACGGCGTCCGTTCGTTGTGGAACGGGCACAAACCAATAAAATTAGCGCCACGCTTGCGAAGTGTCACAAACTCGGACACCACATCCACTATTTTCGCGGCACTCAGAATCTTGTCGATAGTCAGCTGATCAATCATTGTTACGGGTATATAGTGCAAAGGTAGCACATTTTTTATAGCAATAGATGCACAGCACAATAAGAAAAACGACGGGGAAACTCTATTTCCTTTCACAAACAGCTCCATGAAGATATTAAAGAGAAAATGACAGAATGTTAGCAAAAAGTAGTATATTTGCATTTCTCTTATGTAGTGGCTCCACATGTAAAGCCTATAACTCTAAATAGCTAAATACATCGAGACCGATTACGAAGATAACTTTAACTATTTATTCTTATGAAAAAGCTCATTTTCCTCACTTTTTGCCTGATGATGGCTGTAGCATCGCAGGCTACAGATATCTGGAGCAATAATCTAAGATATTCTATTAATAACGATGGAACGTCAGTTACTGTTGTAAAACGGACAGACTCCAAGCGTTCCTTTGGTTCAGATCAACGAATGAATCCTGCAGAAAGAGCTCTCGCTGAAGGCTCGACAGAATCCGAGTTACCACCCCTTACCGGCGATCTTGTACTGCCTGAAAGTATCATCTCAGAGGGTAAAACCTATTCGGTGACCGGCATTGCGAAAGATGCTTTCTGGCGCGAAGAGATAGTCTCGGTTACCATTGCGCGCAGTGTGACTATGATCGATGAAGCTGCTTTTATGGGATGTCAAAAACTAACCAACGTAAACCTTCCCGACGCGCTTACAACGATCAAACCTCAGACTTTCTCAGTAACCGGACTCACTTCCGTTTCCATACCCCAAGGAGTCACTTCCATCGAGCGGGGCGCCTTCAGCGATTGCAACGATCTTCGTTCTGTCACACTCTCCGAATCTGTAGCCCGGATAGATGTCAATGCGTTTGGTTCTTGTCGCAATCTAAAGGAGATTCACATCAGAACAGCTACGCCACCCGTGTTGGGCTTGAATGCTTTCAATAGAGTAGATAGAACTACCTGTGTGGTGTACGTACCGAAGGACTCAAAGGCAATGTATGAGAAAGTAATTGACTGGGCAGAGTTTAAAAATATTCTGGAAGAATAATTCCGGCTTTCTCATTCGCTTTTGGTGCGAAAAGCATCTCTGTACAATCTACTGAAAGGCAAGACACCTTCACTTTGTGACGAACAGAGGGGGGCGTTTATGACGATTTGGGCCGAATACCTTGATTCTAATGCACCAACTGCACCAAGACACACCTCTCAGCATACTGTAGGGTAGTTCGGTCTGTTTTGATTTTACTTGCTCGCTCAAAAATTGCTACCAAAAAAGCAATCGATTGCCCCTTTTTGAACTAGTTTTTGCATCGATTGTCAGGATAGCTATCGGGTTCACTATTATTGGCATTTTGGAGTCTCTAAAAATCCAAAAAGAAGCGTCCCAAATCCCCTAAAAAGTTTTCCCATAGTTTTGCCCAAAACTATGGGAAAACTTTTTGCTTTTAACCGTATATCTTTCCAAAGTTTTCCGTATGTTTTTTCGGAAAAGACTTGAACCTTTTTAAGGTTATAAATCAAGGAGTTACAGCCATTGAAAAAGAAAAATATGGAAGTCACTGGACTGACTGTTTTCATTGATCACATTATTTATTTGTTTATAATGTGTCTACCTATTTCAGTATAAGACAGGCAGACGATTCAACCGGCAATGCGGATTTCGATCATTCTTTCGGATGAACGAAATTAATAAGTCTTGACCACAGAGATACAGATAATCTTCTTACATTTGTTGTCACAAATGAAATTAACGACTCAGATGAAGTATTTGATTATAGGAGCAGGGGGAACCGGAGGAAGTATAGCCGCTCAACTGACTGCTGCCGGAAAGGATGTGACAGCCATTGCCAGGGGAGAACACCTCAAGGCAATATGTGACGGCGGACTGAAAATGGAAAGTTATTCGGGTGTAAGTATGACAGTGCCCGTCAAAGCGACTGACATGGAGCATTACGATGAACAGCCGGATGTGATCTTTACTTGTGTGAAAGGGTATTCGCTCCCGCAAACAATCCCTTTTATTCAAAGAGTGGCGCATAAGGATACGGTTGTCATACCTGTGCTCAATATCTACGGCACCGGCAGCCGGATGCAACAAGAATTACCTGATCTTCTGGTGATGGACGGCTGTATCTATATTGCCGCGACTATCAAAGCACCGGGTGTTATCAGCCGTTCCGGAGAGATCTTTCGGATCGTTTTTGGGGTAAGGAAGCCGGAGGAGTACCGTCCGGTGCTTCAACAGATCGCAGATGATCTACAGGAGAGTGGCATTCGCGCTATTCTCTCTGACAACATACGCAGAGATGCTTTTCAGAAATATACCTACATCACAGCGATGGCAGCGAGTGGCGCTTATTATGATGTCGATGCTGCAGTGTTGCAGGTAGAGGGCAAAGAACGCGATCTGTTTGTCGCTCTGACACGCGAAATACTAAAGGTGGCCGAGGCAATCGGTATTCGCTTTGAGGTGGATATCCTACAGACCAATCTGAAGATACTGGACAATCTGGCACCTACGGCTTCTGCTTCCATGCAGCGAGATATACGACAGGGCAAGGAGTCTGAGATCGACGGACTGGTATTCGAGGTGGTCCGTCTCGGCAAACAGTACGGTGTGCCGTTGCCGGCCTATGAAAGGGTTGCGAAAAAGTTTGGTTTTCAAGCCTGAGTTTTGAATCGTGTTCATTTCGATCAGATAGCGATCATATGAAAGTAGGCTGGTTATCTTTGCATTTTATAAAGAAATAATTAATAATAAACATCATGGACAGTAACATCCTTATCACAACAACCGATACCGTTGAGAATGCCGTAATTGAGAAATACATTGATCTGATTACAACCAATGTGGTGGTTGGAACGAATATTTTTTCAGATTTCGGAGCGTCGATAACAGACTTCTTCGGTGGAACCTCCCAAACGTATCAAAACAAACTACAGAAGATTTATGACACTGCTTTCAGTAACCTGAAACAGCGCGCTACAGAACTTGGTGCCAATGCCATAGTTGGGGTAAAAATTGACTTTGATGAGATATCCGGCAAAGGTAAATCGATGTTTATGGTTTCTGCAATCGGGATGGCAGTGGTGATCAAACGCAAAAACGGTTAAAAGAAGAGGTATGAAAAGAACTATTTTGGTGTCCGGTTTGTTTTTACTCCTTGCTTCAAGTTCGCTTCAAGCTTCTCCCAAAGAGATTCGTTTTCGTTTTGAACTAATGGGTTGTAAGTACGACAGCTTGTCGGCAGTACTCTTTTATGGTCCCAATCCGGAGGGGCGAGATCTTGAATATCGTGTGAAAGGAAGTTCAACAGATGGCTCTGACTGGACATTCTCTGTACCCGATTCCATTTATCGTATGACATCCAACCTTCGGCTCCGCGACTTTATGTCCGCAGGCTTTATTCGCTTTGTCAGCGCAGGTCATTCCGGATCATTGCCGTTTGTGACCAATGAATCAGCAGGCATGCATATTAAAGCCAGTTTTGTACGTCGGGATATAGTTCAATCAGGAGCAATGACCAATGACGTGTTTACTGTTGATAACACTGCTCCTGAATTTACTGCTCTCGCAACTGTCCCTGCTTCTTTCTGCGCCTTTACAGATCCCGATAATCCGCAAAAGTCGAAAGAGGAACTGCTGAAAGAGTATTTGAGTACGATTAAAGAGTATCCGCAGTCGAGAGCTTTAGTTCGAAAAGTGTATCTGAGTATGGCAAAATTCCCCGATCAGGAGAGCCTTCAAAGAGTCTATAATGCCTTTTCTAAGGAGGCTCAGGCAACTTATTATGGCGAGATGATCGGCAAGTCTCTTCCTCTCTTCAAAGCTTTTCAGTTGGATGTAAAGCTTACCAATTGCAAAACCCGGCAACAGGAACTGGTGCTCAGCGATTTTTCCAAACCCAACCTGCTCTTATTCTCTGCTTCCTGGTGTGGTCCCTGTCATGCAGCAATTCCTCTCATGAAGCAGATTTATAAAGATTTAGGCAAGGATATCAATATGACTTACATTTCGCTGGATGAACCGGATTCACGCCCTCAATGGTATGAACTGCTGGAAAAGGAACAAATACCCTGGCGAAGCATGACTGTTGAAGGAAATCTGACAGTCCGTCAGGTGCGCGATAATTATTCGGTGACAGGTATCCCAAACATGACTCTTATACTTCCTGATAAATCCCGAAAAGTAATCGATCTTCGCAATGATGAGGATAAGGCATGGCTGTATAAGATGCTAGGCAAGTAAGTCGAGATAGAATCTGTTCTATTTATTCAAAGGTAATGGATGTGGCTTTTGTAAATATCTTTATCTTTGCACTACGAAAATTAATAACGACAACGATAAAATGAAGAAATCGATGAAACCGATGAAAATGATCTCAGCACTCATGTTGGGAGTTGTGTGTGCAATAGTTGTTTCTTGTAGTACGAAGACGGAGGTTACAGTGGATGAAGCTGGTACACTTCTTACTCAATTGAAAGAGCTCAAAGCACTTGAGGAGATAACCCAATTGACCGTAAAAGGAGTGCTTAATGGAGAGGATGTGGCTACGCTAAGAAGTTTGAAGAATCTGGCCACACTGGATCTGTCGCAATCTACTATAGTAGGCGATGGTGCTTACGAAGTCGTTCTTGGCAAGAGAACCGAAAAGGTAAGGTCGAAACAGAATGAGATAACCAAAAAGATGTTTGCCGGTTGTGCAAGTTTGAAATCCATATCACTGCCTTCCAATACTGTTGCGATAGGAATGTCTGCTTTTGATAGCTGCGTTGCACTGAAATCTATCTATATCCCTTCTCAAGTTCGACTGATCGCAGACCGTGCTTTCCATGCTTGTGAAAGTTTGACCGGAATCGCTATTGCGCCTGATAATGCAATATATACTTCTGTGGACAGTGTAGTCTATTCGAAAGACCAAAAGAGATTGATAATATACCCAGCCGGAAAGCAAGGCGATTACAAAGTACCTGAAGGTGTGGAAGCTATCGGTGGAGGCTCTTTCAGAGGTTGCAAAGGCTTGACCGCTATCACATTTCCTTCTTCGCTCAACAGAGTCGAATTCTTTGCTTTTCAAAATTGTATAGGCTTGACTTCTCTGAATGTTCCTGATGCTGTTGTTTCTCTGGACTTCTTTGCTTTCGAAGGATGTCAGAAGCTTTCGGATGTAACCATTGGAAAGGGTGTGCAAAAGATTGCTGAGGGTTGCTTCTGGGACTGTCAAGGCATCCAAACGCTCTCTTTGCCTGAGGGCTTGATGACTATTGGTAAAGGAGCTTTCTCAGCAAGTATCTTCCTCCTCTCCCTGCATATTCCTGCCAGCGTACAAGAGATTGGCGAAGATGCGTTTAAGAGCAGTGCTACACTATCAGAAATCATCTGTTCAGGATCGGTTCCTCCGGCTATTGCTGCCACTACATTTGATCAGGTGGATAAAGCAGCGTGCAAACTGACTGTCCCAAAAGGAGCAAAAGGAGCCTATATGAGAACCAATGGATGGAATGCGTTTAAGAATATCACTGAGATCTGAGAACGAACAGGGCAAGGGTTGGTGCAAAATTTAATTTTGTGTACCTTTGCCTAAAATAAACAAAGGATAAGTATGGCACATCATCAACTAGACGAATTAGACGGAAAGATTCTCCAAATGATTGTGGATAATGCGCGTATACCTTTTCTTGAGGTTGCACGTGAGTGTGGCGTTTCAGGCGCTGCTATCCATCAACGGATTCAAAAACTGACTACATTTGGAGTGATCAAAGGCTCGGAGTTTGTCATTGATCCAACGATGGTTGGATATCAGACCTGCGCTTTTGTTGGACTTTATTTTAAAGATCCGAGCCACTTTGAGGAGGTGCTGGATAAACTCAAAAAGATACCTGAAGTGGTAGAGTGTTACTACACGACCGGTGGATATGACATGTTCATAAAGATCTATTCGAAAAATAATCAGCATTTACTCTCTATTATTCATAACAAACTTCAACCGTTGGGATTATCCCGCACTGAAACGATTATTGCATTCAAAGAGGCCTTTCGCAAACAAGTGCCGCTGGATGATCTCGACACGGAAAAGTAACGATAAGAATGCTTAAACAACAATTACAGCAGAAGCTCGTTCAACGTCTCTCTCCGCAACAGGTACTTGCTGCCAAACTGTTGGAAGCAACTACTGTGGAGATGGAGGACCTCGTGCGTAAGAACATGGAGGAAAACGAAGCTTTGGAAGAGTCTGACAATGATGATCCGCTCTCTTCTACTTCTTCTGATGCTGGATCGGATGAGAATGAGAGTGACGCCGGACAGGAATCGGCAGATGATCTGATTCTGGGAGACTATAGGAGTGAAGATGATATTCCCGACTATAGACTACAGTCCAACAACTATTCCAAAGGAGAGAAACGGGAAGAGATCCCTTTTTCTGGGGGAGTTTCTGCGATAGAAGGGCTCTTGGAACAACTGAAAAGCAGAGAACTGACGGATGAAGAGATGAAGATCGGTGAGTTTCTCATCGGTAACCTTGATGAGGATGGCTATCTGCGAGTTTCTCTTGAAAGACTTTCTGATGATCTTGCTTTTTCGGTTGGAGTGGATGTTTCTACTATTCAGCTGCAAGCTATGTTGGAAATCATTCAGGATTTTGATCCGGCAGGCATAGGGGCGCGTGACTTGCAAGAGTGTTTGTTGCTTCAGGTAGAGAGATTGCGATATACTGCTGCCAGAGAGAATGCTTTCCGAATATTGGAAGAGGCTTTTGATGAGTTTGCTTCTCAACGGTACGAGTCTATTATGTCTAGGTTAACTCTGAGTGAAGAGGAACTGAAAGAGGCTATAGAAGTGATCAAGAAACTGGATCCCAAACCGTTGAGCGGGATGGATGAAGGGAGCAACGATAAACTGATGCATATCATTCCTGACTTTAATGTGGAGGTGGATGATGAAGGTGAATTGTCTGTCTCTCTGATTAATTCAAGAATCCCCGAACTGAAAGTCAGCCCTTCTTATGTGGATATGGTAACGGATTATCAGTCGAATGAGAAAAACCGCACTGCCGAGAGGCGTTCGGCGGTGGCCTACATCAAACAGAAACTGGATGCTGCTTCAGGATTTATCAATGCGATTAAGCAACGGCAGACAACCTTGCTTTCGGTGATGGAAGCCATTACAAAGATTCAACGCAAGTTCTTCTTTGAGGGAGATCCGGCATTGTTGCGACCGATGATCCTGAAAGATATCGCTGATATGACCGGATATGATATCTCGACTGTCTCACGGGCTACGATTAATAAATATGTTCAAACACGATATGGGGTCTTTCCTTTGAAGTTCTTTTTTAAAGAGTATCTGCTGAATGATAGAGGAGAAGAGACTTCTTTTAAAGAGTTGGAGCAGATGATACTGGATGCGATCAAAGAGGAGGATCGCGACAATCCGATGAATGATGATCAGCTGGCTGCGTTGATGCAGGAGAAAGGTTATACGATGGCGAGACGTACGGTGGCGAAATATAGACAACAACTTAATATCCCGACCTCTAAGGTGAGAAAAGAGTCTTACAACTTATAATTATGAATAACTTTATTGAGAAGTTTTGTGCTTCGTTCTTTTCAACTTTGGTGCATCCGCTCTTTATGTTGCCGTATGGCATCTTGCTGATGATGAAGTTTACGTTTATGGCGATGCTTGATGTGCGCACCAAACTGATCTTTGCTGGTGTCTTGCTGGGCTATACCATAGCCATACCTGTTCTCATGTTTTTGATGATGAGGCTCTTTCATCTGATTGAAACGCTTTCTATCAGAGAACGAAAGGAGCGTATTTTCCCCTTTATCACTGTGATCCTTTCGTATGGTGCTTTGGCTGTAACGATCCATCGCATGCATGTGCCTCTGTTTGTCATTCACTATGTGTATGGAGCGATGCTGGCTTTGGTAGTTATAACCATCATCACCTTAAAATGGAAGATCAGTGCGCACATGACGGGAATTGGTGGTTTGCTCGGTGGGGTACTCTCAATGAGTGTTCTGATGCACCTCATGCCTTTGTCTTTGATCATAAGCATTATCATTCTGGCCGGATTTCTGGCTACGTCGCGTATTGTTCTTAAGGCTCACACACCGGCTCAGGTATATGCCGGATTTGTTGTTGGATTGGTTTGTGTGGGTATCAGTCAGTTTTTTTCTATGATTTCATTTTAATAGTTTAGATATATGAAACCAGTAGTTAGTATAATCATGGGTAGCACATCTGACCTTCCGGTCATGAGTAAAGCCGCCGAGTTGTTGAACGAGTTCAAAATACCCTTTGAAATAAATGCATTGTCTGCGCATCGTACACCCGAAGATGTGGAGAAATTTGCCCGCAATGCGTCGAATCAGGGTATTAAAGTGATTATTGCTGCTGCCGGAATGGCTGCGCATCTTCCCGGAGTGATTGCTGCAATGACAACAATTCCGGTTATTGGTGTGCCTATCAATGCTTCTCTGGATGGTATGGATGCACTGCTGGCTATTGTACAGATGCCTCCCGGTATTCCTGTTGCAACGGTAGGTATCAATGGCTCATTGAATGCCGCTATCCTTGCGGTACAGATATTGGCACTGAGTGACGCCGAACTGCAATCGCGCTTTGCTGCTTATAAAGAGAATTTGAAAAAGAAGATTGTGAAAGCGAACGATGAACTGAAGCTGGTTAAGTACGAGTATAAAACGAACTGAGAAGTATGAGCTTTGTCGCTGATTTGTTTAACTACAGAAGAAGAGTATCTTCAGAAGTTTCTGTAGGTGCTGTTCCGTTGGGTGGTACTCATCCGATACGTATTCAGTCGATGACAAACACGTCAACGATGGATACGGATGGGAGCGTCGAACAGTGCATTCGCATCATCGATGCTGGAGCTGACTATGTGCGTCTGACTGCCCAAGGTGAACGGGAAGCTACTAATCTGGCTGAGATTCGAAAACAATTGACTGCTCGGGGATATAACCAACCACTCGTCGCTGATATTCATTTTAATCCTAAAGCGGCCGAAGTAGCTGCCGCGGTGGTAGAGAAAGTGCGTATCAATCCGGGCAATTTCGTGGATCCTGCGCGTGTGTTCTCTGAACTGACCTATACGGACGAAGAGTATGCTGCTGAACTGACCAGACTCAAAGCTCGCTTTCTTCCCTTGCTGGATATTTGCAAGAAACATCATACGGCTTTACGGATCGGTGTCAATCACGGCTCGTTGTCTGATCGCATCATGAGCCGATATGGGGATACTCCCGGCGGAATGGTGGAGTCATGTATGGAGTTTCTGAGGATCTGCAAAGAGGTGAACTTTTCGGATGTGGCGATTTCTATTAAAGCGTCCAATACGGTCATTATGGTGACTACCGTGCGTATGCTTGTGGAGACTATGCGCATGGAAGGGATGTGCT
>JAQUZH010000213.1 GCA_028691445.1 Bacteroidales bacterium
TTCAATCATTTACAGACCATTACAATGAATACCTGGAACTTCGACGTCGATAAACTCTTGCAGTTATTTGTATGCAACCCCAAAGAGCCTCTTATTTTCAATAGTGGGATGTTCTTGTTTGTATTTTGCGGATTCCTGATCCTATACAATCTGGTCAAGAAGAATCTGACGATGAAAGTCATCTGGGTGCTACTCTTCTCCTATTATTTCTATTACAAATCGAGTGGCTTTTACTTAGTCTTCCTGTTGATATCGACGGTGTTGGACTATTTGATTGGTCTGCAAATTGGACGGGTCAAGACCCAAATGGCAAAGAAATGCTTTGTCTTTCTCTCCGTCAGTTTTCACCTGGCCTTACTGGGTTACTTTAAATATTTCAATCTGACACTCGAACTCTTTGCCAACATCACCCACCAAACGTTCGAGTTTCAGCGCATCTTCTTGCCGATAGGCATCTCGTTCTGGACGTTTGAATCGATTAGTTACATTGTCGATGTCTATCGCAAACAGCTGCAACCGGTGAAGCGGTTTATGGATTATGCCTTTTACATCTCCTTCTTCCCTGCCCTGGTGGCGGGACCGATAGTTCGCGCCAAAGACTTTATCCCTCAGATTGCAAACAGTCTGGTGGTGACCCGTGAAATGTTTGGCAACGGGATCTTTCTGATATTCGCAGGGTTGTTTAAGAAGGCGATTATATCCGATTACATTGGTCTCAATTTCGTGGACCGGATCTTTGATAATCCCTCACTGTATACCGGTTTCGAGAACCTGATGGGCATGTATGGCTATTCCCTTCAGATCTATTGCGACTTCTCAGGCTATTCCGATATGGCGATAGGCATCGCGCTGCTGTTAGGCTTTCGACTCAAGGCCAATTTTGATTCTCCCTACAAATCGGCCTCCGTCACAGAGTTCTGGCGCCGTTGGCACATTTCCCTCTCTTCGTGGCTCAAAGATTACCTATATATTGCGCTGGGAGGCAACAAGAAAGGGAAGCTCCGCACCTATTTCAATCTGTTTATCACAATGTTATTAGGTGGGTTATGGCATGGTGCGTCACTGAAATTCGTCTTTTGGGGAGGATTGCACGGGCTGTCGCTGATCGTCCACAAACTGCTGATGCGACTCTTCCCATGGATGAAAGTGAATGGTTCAGAGATGTCTGCGTGGCAACGTCTGTTTGGCGTGCTACTCACCTTTCATATCGTCAGTGCGTGTTGGGTCTTTTTTAGAGCCGACAGTTTTGCGCAAGCAATAGAAGTGTTCAACCGTATCTTCACCGCGTTTCACCCGGAAGTATTGCCCCAGTTTGTGTTGGGCTACAAAGTTGTTTTCTCCCTGATGATACTCGGCTACCTGCTCCACTTTGTACCACAGCAACTCGAGACACGGGTTAACGATGCCGTTATCCGGATGCCGCTGGTGTTGCAGGCAGTTGCGATCACGTTACTGATTATCTTTATCTTTCAAATTAAATCGGCGGAGATTCAACCCTTCATCTACTTCCAGTTTTAGGAAGAAGGAACACGTGCGATTGATCGGGATCGCACTCCACTAAACAAAGAAGGAGGACAACTATCGCAAGATGACAGTCACACCCTTCGCACCGTGGGCTCCCACCACCAGTGCCTGTTCGATGTCGGCCGTCTTGGATGGTCCGGAGATGAAGCATCCGAAACCATAGTCATTGAACTGGACTTTTTTGTACGCCTCATGCATGTTATCAACGAGCTGATCTTTGTCAATGAGGAGGACCAGATACTCCGAGATGAAGTACAAACTCCTCTCCTTCACATTCTGCACCACCCACACACAGCCATTCTCAGCCACGCCAAAAACTCCCTGAACAATTCCCAAAGATATACCGTTAAGTTCCTGAGAAGTACGGACATCGTCGGGATTGATGACCGCATCAATTCCGGGCACATTGGAAGCACTCTTTCCGGCATCAGGATACAAGGAGCGAATCAACGCGTTGATATCCTCGCCTTCTCTCAGCACAACCGCATTTCCTCCCACGCTTTTACTTACCTCGACAAACTGCTCCACCTTATCGGAATAGTGGATGGCATCCAACGCTATCAAAGGCATCTCAACCCTCTCAGAGGTATGCAGTCTGATGTTCTTTAGTATCTCTTCCTTGTTACTCATCTCTTCTGTACTTCTTTTTTCCACCAGGAAGTAAATGATTGTTTGGCAAATTGCGGCACCTCTCTCCCAATCCCCCATTTGTTGGTTTTGCAATAGATCAGGGCACGGGGCATCAGGTTCATGAGTGGTGCAGCCTTTACAGCAGCATGATAGACGCCGGACTGCTGAAACATCATCCTCATGCCGTCGGACATCACTTTCTTGGTTCGGTTGGCTTTACCGATGGCATTCAACCCTTGTCTCCATTTATAAATCTGATTGCCCAGATCCACCTGGACGGGACAAACACTGTTGCAAGAGAAACAGAGTGTACAGGCCGACAGATTGGTATAATAGTTTTTCGGGTCTTTCAACATGCCCAGATTGATACCGATAGGACCCGGTATAAAATAGGAATAGGAATACCCTCCACTGCGACGATAGACCGGACAGGTATTCATACAGGCCCCACAACGGATGCATTTCAGCGTCTGGATATGATCTTTATCGGCGAGGATATCACTTCGCCCGTTATCAACCAGTATAATATGGAGCTCCCCTCCTTTTTGAGGTTTCTGGTAATGAGAGGTGTAGGAAGTGCTGGGCTGCCCGGTAGCCGAACGGGCCAGCAAACGAACAAACACGCTCAGTGCGTCATGACTGGGGATGACCTTCTCGATACCCATCGAGACGATATGCACCTTGGCAATGGAAGTACCCATATCGGCATTTCCCTCATTGGTGCAAACCACCACATCGCCCGTCTCGGCAATACCAAAATTGGCGCCGGTCATAGCCACAGTAGAAGCCAGGAACTTCTCGCGCAGACACTGCCGCATCGCCTTTGTGAGGTACGTCGGATCGGCATTTCCCTTTTCGGTATGTAGTTTCTCCTCAAAGAGCTTTCCGACGTCCTCTCTCTGGATATGAATCGCAGGCATCACGATGTGGCTTGGCGGTATATCCATCAATTGCAGGATCCGTTCGCCCAAGTCACTCTCCACCACATCAATGCCTTTTTCAAACAGAAACGGATTGAGATTACACTCTTCGGTGAGCATCGATTTGCTCTTGACCAGTTTGCTTGCTTCGTGCTGCTGAAGGATCTGAAGTACGATCGCATTGTGTTCGGCCGCATCTTTGGCCCAGTGCACAGTGGCGCCATTCTTCTCCGCAGCAGTGGCAAATTGTTCGAGGTAGCGATCCAGATGCGTGATAGTGTGCATCTTAATCTTGCTCGCCAACTCTCTCAGTTGCTCCCATTCCGGAATCAGAGCCGCTTGCCTATCCCTCTTGGTACGCGTCTGCCAGAGCGTCTCGTCGTGCCACTCCGCATTCTTCTTGTTGCTCAAAAAGCGTTCAGCAGCTTGAATATGAGTCTCCTTTTTCATAGTCCTGCAACTAATATTTCAACGACATGAATAAACTGGATGGGCAGGTTCTCGCGTCTTGCAATGCCTTGCATGTGCATCAGACAGGAACTGTCGGCACCGGTCACAAACTCAGCACCGGTAGCCATGT
>JAQUZH010000214.1 GCA_028691445.1 Bacteroidales bacterium
GATTGGCTGGTTTCCCGCACCGGTTAAGCACGAAGGAGACAAACTACAGTATTGCTATCACGTGGATGCCGGTATCGGAGTCAATAAAAACACCAAGCATTTGCAGGCTGCCCTTGAGTATATTAAATGGGTATCGGGTAATGAGTATGCGGAGAATATCATGAAAGAGCTTCCGGGTTTCATCTCTTACACACCGGGTGTGACAGTAACACCAACCCATCCGTTGGCAAAGGAGATGTATGCTCTGATTGCTACATCTGATCTTACTGTTCGCGCGATGTGTCAGGATCTGAGTACATCAACAGGTTCGGGCGACGCTTTGATGGGAGAGGTGCTACGTGAAATGCTAAAAGGTACCTATACGCCTCTGCAAGCTGCCAATTACGTGGAGAGTCAGTTGGAGAGGAAAACTTCTTCAATTCGCTATGGTTATTCATTGAAGTAAACCGTTACAATACAAAAAGCGGCAAACGGAGTCATTCTCCTTTTGCCGCTTTCTTCATGTACTCTTTGAGAGAGTTCAGTTACAGTTTGGTGTGCGCCCCATCGCAATAGGGTGGGTTCTTGGTTCGCTTACAGCCACATAAGAAGGCTTTACCTGTTTTCTCCGCTTTGAAAGCCAACGGTGTAAACTCCGTTCCTCGGTGTGAGCCATCGCAAAACGGCTGACCTTTACTTCTTCCACACGTGCACCAATGATACTCCTTACCGGCTTCCAATTCGACGGCATAAGGACCTTTCTTTGCAATTTCTGCTTCCATAATGTGTGATTTTTTTAATGTATACTCAATTACTTTTTTATGTTCGTTGGATAGGTTCCAATCGGTAGTGCTGATTGGGGATCGAAAGATATAAAAAAAGTTGAAACAAGCACGTGTTTGTTTCAACTTTTTTGACATCAGTAGGTTTATCTCTTCACTCCAGCGTAACGACTAGCTAAAACAGGGGAACGAAGTTTTCCGCACGGACGATCCAGTTCTCATCCTTTGGGAAGCCGGGTGCCGGTGTAGTCGAACCGTCCCAGCCGCCTGCCATCATCGCAATGGCAGAGAGCAACCCACCATTGGAAGGGAAGTAAGGAAAGGGTCCGCCGGTAGCCAGACCGTGTTCGTCAAACTGAAACCCTCCTGCGGAGCGCAACAGGTAGTTGATGGCCGCATCTTGTTTGCCACACCGTGCAGCCGCCATGGCCAGCATCGGGAAATCCCATCCCCAAGTGCGTTCAAAGTTCCATGTAGCAGCCACCTTATCCATCGTGCGGGCAAAGACTTCCTTGTCCACACCATCGCCCGGCAGCATGCCATACGCACCGGTCAGTCCCGGATGCTCAAAGGTGAAGTCTGTCCACATATTCTTGATCCCTTCATGCGTCACATACACGCCATCCTCCACAGGAAGAGGAGCGAGCTTCGCAAGAACGTCGCCCCATTTCTTTTCTTCCGGAAGAGATAAGCGTTTGCGCCATTCCTGTGCGACACGCAACCCATAGCGCCAATAGCCCAGTTCGAAGGTCGGATTGGAGGTGGTCTCCTGCTTTGTGTTTTCAGACACAATAGTGATTGGAGGGCCTAACACATACTCCTTTTTCGAAGCATCATAGAAGGCAAAGTCTGCCATATAATCAGCCGTCGCAAAGACGATATCCTTCCATTTGTCCAATGTCTTTTGGGTAGGATGAAGTCTGTAATCGAGCGCGGCAAAGAAGATCGGATGAGGTTGTTGCCAGATCAGTGTGGCATGGATAAGATGAGGCCATTCCCGATCGAAACCGGCTGTGCATTTCGGCCATCGTGCCCCTTTGTATCCCTGATCGGCAGCCCTTTGTTGGGATGTAGGAAGAAAATCGGCATAGACAGAGAGACTCTTTTCAAGCAACGGCCAGCGGTTCCATAAGGCATAATGGACGCCGTGCCACCAGATCATCTCAAAATGGAAACGACCATTCCAGCCATTATTGACCAATCCGCTTTCCTGAGGAGGAAGTGAACCTGCTTCATTCACCTTCAAGACGTATTGCGACAGCACGATGCGTCGTTCCAACTCTTTCCAGCGGGGATCCTTGCTTTGCGACAGATCAATGGCTGCACCCGATTGCCAGAACGCTTTCCAGCAACGTGCACTCTCCTTGTATATCTGGTTGGCAGTTAGGGAAGGCGTAGTCTCTTTCTGAGAAAAGAGAGAAGTGAAAGTGAGCTTATCCGTAGCCATTGGTTCGAGGAGAAAACGATGCGACGAACCGGAAGCAGGTGCTATCAGTCGGGCAGGGGTGCTCCATTGCAACGCGGTATAATAACGCACGTCGTCCATCTCACGGGCTATCAACGCCGAACGACCGTTCTGTCGGGTGACGATGGAGCGATGCTTCTGAGGGGAATCATACGTGCCCACATAATCAGCAAATTCGCGGTTGTCAGCGTAGGGGAAATCCACAAAAACGGACAGCTGTCCCTTTCTGATCAATTCACTCTCTATCGTTATTCCTAGCGCATCCTGCTTTGGATCGCAAGCCGTCAGCACCTTTACAGGAATACCTTCCAGTTCAAAGCTACTGGTAATGATCCCTTTCCACAGATCGACCACCTGACGCGTTTGAGTCAGATCAGCAGCCACAGCCTCCGTTCCGTCCGCCTTCAAAAGTCTCATTCCGATGCGTCCCAGATTGAAGCGGTGCGGGTTGTTTGCCAGCCAGGCAGAGAGCTCCGGTTGTTCGGGATTGGGCAGGTAAAACTCCTTCATCACCCCGTGCACATCCATCTTTGTCTTCTTAAAATCGGAGGCTTTCATCCCTTCAGGTAGCGGAAAACTGTGCCAGCTCCATTGCGCCATTGTGTTAAAAGGCACAAAGGTCTGCAATCCGGTAATATCCACTCCAAAAGCAAACTCACCGTTGCCTACTTGCGCCGGACTCTTCGCATTTATCTTTGTGGTCGTGATCGTATGTCGGCTGACCAAGGCTCGTCGGTCTATCGGGGTTTGTTTTGCTCCGACAGCGAGTTGCGCTGTACAAAACAGAGCTAGCGCAATTGGAAGTACTCTTTTCATTCAATTATCGTATAGTTTTCGGAGAAACGCCTTCAAAAGTCATCACCACCGGTTTGATGTAGCCATTGGCATCAAACTCCATCTTATCAATACAGGTCACTCTGGCGTTACCGTTTGTCTCGCTCAATGGTCGGCGGTGATAGACGATATACCACTCATCTGTGCCCGGCACTTGTATCACCGAATGGTGTCCCGCACCGGTTGCAATGGTTGCATCCTGTTGAAGGATCAGTCCGATGCGCTTAAACGGACCAAAAGGAGAGTCACCAATGGCATACGCCACCCGGTAATCTGGACCTGTCCAGCCCCCTTCCGACCACATGAAGTAATACTTGTTGTTTTTGCGAAACATCACCGGACCTTCCACATAGCCTTCGGGAGTGATCTCTTTAAAAGTCGTGCCATCAGCAAAAGGAGTAAATCCTTTGAAGTCATTCTGCAACTTAACGATGTTGCAATGACGCCAGCCGCCATAAATCATATAATACTGACCATCCACATCCTGGAAGACAAACTGATCGATCGGCTGCGCACCGTTGTGAAACTTGTCCAGAAGCGGTTTGCCGAGGTAATCTTTAAACGGACCAGCC
>JAQUZH010000215.1 GCA_028691445.1 Bacteroidales bacterium
GGTGAAGACGATGCCGGTCTTTTATACGAGTACGCATCAACCTGAGTCGATTGACCGTTTGCGCGCGTCGATCGCAGCTGGTGAAACGGTGGTGTTGGTCGGTTCGTCGGGCGTGGGAAAGAGTTCTCTGGTCAATGCGCTGTGCGACAAACAGCTCTTGCTGACCTCTGACATCAGTCACTCCACGGGCAAAGGACGACACACGTCGACGCGTCGCGAGATGGTCTTGATGGAGGGTTCGGGGGTGTTGATCGACACGCCGGGTGTGCGCGAGTTTGGGTTGACGGTCGATGATCCTGATGCGCTGGCCGAGATGCTGGAGCTGTCCAACTATGCTAATCAGTGTCGCTTCAAAGATTGCACACACACCAATGAACCGGGGTGCGCTGTACTGGAGGCGGTCAGAAAGGGAGTGCTGGATGTGAAAGTGTATGAGAGCTTTCAGAAACTGAAACGGGAAGCACGTCATTTTTCTTCTTCTGAATATGAAAAGCGCAAAAAGGATAAGTCCTTTTCCAAAATGGTGGAAGAGGTAAAGAGACACCAGGCAAACAACTGATCTCTATATACTGAGGCGCGGAGTTCACAAGCAACTTCGCGCCTTTTTTTGAAATGGACAAAGAGCCAATGTTATATAATCATAAATAGCATATAAAGGCAGCGCACACGCTTGTATTCTCAGTTTATCGTACTACTTTTGCAGCGTTACCGTTCACAACGGTTTACAAGCAAGATATTGAATGACAACCTTTTTAGTACAGAAAAACAATAGTTTAAGATACCCTATCATAGGAGGGTCTGAAGAAACGGTCTAATAATACAGGGGAATATGGTCTTTAGTAGTCATCTCTTTTTGTTTTGGTTTCTGCCTTTGGCACTTTGTCTCTATTATGCCGTACACGGAAGGGCCAGACACGCGCTGCTGACCTTGGTGAGTTACTTTTTTTATGGTTGGACCAATCCGCTGTTTGTCATTTTACTATTCGTTTCCACTCTGATTGATTATTGTTGCGGACTGATACTGATCGGTTATCCCAAAGTCAAAAAGGAAGAGATCAAACCTTTCCTCCGCGATGGAGTACGCTCTACGAAACAGAAGTGGGCGGTCGCTATCTCCGTCATTTCCAATCTTTCGTTGTTGGGCTTCTTCAAGTATGGTAATTTTGGGTTGGAAAACTGGAACCTACTGATGGAGTCGCTGTCGCTGACTGATTCATGGCTGCTGCCTTCTCTGCATATTGTGCTGCCCCTCGGTATCAGCTTTTATACCTTTCAGTCCATGAGTTATGCGATTGATGTCTACCGTGGCGACGCTAAGGGGATCACCTCCTTTATTGATTTCTCTTGTTATGTATCGATGTATCCACAGTTGGTCGCCGGACCGATTGTTCGTTTTCAGGAAGTAGCCGATCAGCTGGTGTTTCGCACCTACACTTGGGAGAAGTTTGCCCGCGGCATTGCTTTCTTTGTGTTGGGCATGGGACAAAAGATCTTATTGGCCAACCCGTGCGGCAAACTGGCTGATCTGGCTTTTGACACACCTGATAGAATGACCTTGGACGCATGGATCGGAGTTGTCTCCTACTCTTTCCAGATCTTCTTCGACTTTGCCGGCTATTCAAACATGGCAATTGGTCTGGGACTGATGCTGGGCTTCATCTTTCCGAAAAACTTTGATGTTCCGTATCGATCCCTTTCTATCACTGAGTTTTGGCGCAGGTGGCATATCTCTCTTTCTACCTGGTTGAGAGATTATCTGTACATTCCGCTGGGTGGAAACAGGAAAGGAACGGCACGCACCTATGTCAACCTCTTTCTGGTGATGTTTCTGGGAGGGTTATGGCATGGGGCCGCCTGGACTTTTGTGATCTGGGGTACCATCCACGGAATTGCGTTGGCCATCGAACGATATACCGGAGTAAGAAAGCCTGATAGCGTGGTAGAAAAAGGGATGAGATGGGGATACACTTATCTGATCGTACTGTTGGCATGGGTATTCTTCCGTTCAGCATCGCTAACTGATGCTTTGAGCTATCTGGGAAGTATGTTTGCAACTGGTGCCACGGGAGTGAATGCACCCCTGATCGGGGGAATGATGTACACTCCCTATGCTATCCTCTGTTTGTCGCTTGCGGCACTGTTCGTCTTTGCGGCTCCTCCTGCGTGGACATGGACACGCTCACTTGGAACCGGCAAATGGATCGTGATCGCTCTTGTGTTTGTCGTGGCTGTTGCTGCGCTGACGACCCAGTCGTATAATCCGTTTATCTATTTTATTTTCTGATGACGATGAAAGAGGGAAAGAAAATAACACTGAGCAGAGAGATTGAAGCGCGCGATGAGATGCTCCGCACTTCGATCAGTCACGGCGTTGCGAAAGGAGCCTCGATCGTGTTTGTGGTTGTGCTGATCTTGGTTCCATTGGTACAGGTAGGCTTGGATTATTCGCAAGGGAAACGGACGATACTCCCCTTTTCTGCTTCTGTAACGAGGAGCGAACAGCCTACGACGCAGCGCATCTTTGCGTACAACAAAGCGATGATCGACTGGAAAACGGCTTGCGAAAACCAACTGGAGGAAGAGTCTTTTTTACGTGACATCTTCCCCGCTCCTTTCCAATGGTCTCTGACTGCGTGGATGAGAACGGGAAATGAGAAGGCTATCATTGGGAAAGAGGGGTGGCTCTTTTATGCGCCGGATATTCTTTATCTGACAGGTAAAGGGATTGAGGAATCGTCTGTGGATTGCATTGCTGATTTTGCCAGACAGCTGAAAGAGCGTAACATCGAACTGGTGCTCATGCCGATTCCTTTAAAGCCCATGATTTACCCGGAACACCTGACCAACCGATTGGATGGTGCTGCCTCTGAAATAAACAATCGCTCGTATCAGCAATGGAGCGATCGGCTGAAAGCAAAGGGGCTTCGTGTCGTAGATGTGACTGACCTGTTACTTAGCATGAAGAGGAACGGAAGGAGTGTCTATCTTCAAACGGATACGCATTGGACACCGGATGCTATGGAAGGGGTTGCCGGCGAACTGGCACGTTATCTCGTGGCTGAAGGCATTGGGAATGAGCGTGTCACAATGATGACCCGCGATACAATGACGCGTCAACAGTATGGCGATATTTATTCCATGTTGAAGATGCCTTACTCCGTCGCTTCTATCTCCAAAGAGAGGGCCATCGTTCATCCTGTATTGACTGAATCGGGAGCGTATTGGCAACCTTCACAAACAGCTCCGATACTCTTCATGGGCGATAGTTTCAGCAATATCTATTCACTGGAAGGCATGGGATGGGGCCACTCGGGAGGGTTGGCCGAACAGCTCTCCTACTTCTTGCAACAGCCGATCGATGCGATACGCAGAAATGATGAGGGGAGCATCGCGACTCGGTTGATGCTGCAAAAGGAACTGCTCAAGGGGAGAGACCGACTGGCGGGCAAACGTGTTGTGGTATGGGAGTTTGCCATGCGCGAACTGACTTCGGGCAACTGGAAATCGCTTGATCTTACGCTTGGAGAGGCACAACCTTCTGAATTTCTGACATTGGCCTCAGACGATTCTGTGATGGTAACTGCCACCATCGCTGATCGTTCGGCTTCGCCGCATCCTGATAAAGTG
>JAQUZH010000036.1 GCA_028691445.1 Bacteroidales bacterium
AACATCTCGCAAAAGCGTATTTACCAATCGATGTAACTGAAAGAGGAAGCGAAACAGAAGTCAATTGAGAACAATTATCAAACATATAATCACCAATTGAATTACCAGAAGAATAATTATCAAGATAGTAAGGATCTCCACCACTCACTATCATCGCTTCTGATAAATCAAGTATTGAGAGTTTACCAACAGTTGCGTTTCCTTGCATATCTCTACCTGCCATTTCTCTGATATAACGAATATCTGTACCGTTCAGCTCACCTGTTAATTCAAGATTGGTAATCTGATATTTTGTTGAGATGTCAATGTAAGTAGAAAGCGTTCCGGGAGTTACAACATGGATTGTTGTCGGCACATCCAGAGCTTTTAAGCCCAAACCTGGTAATATAGTTGCCATTACCAGAAATAATCGAAGTGTAAATGAGCGTTCCATTATTCAGAATGTTTTTAAGTTAAAACTATCTTTTAGAATCGCAGGAACAAAGAAAGAAAATTGAAGAAATGCATGAGGGGGTTAACTCTGAACTCTCCTCATTTTTAGAGAGTTATTGACTGATATTCTAAAACAAAGATACTATGAAGTTTTATCGAAAACAAGAAATTTACGATAATATTCAGACTGAATAGTATTAAATAACACTTCTCATAATGGCGAATACGAATAAAGATCTTGATTGTTCTTTCAAATGATAATTAGGGGAAAATTATCCGTTTTGACTGATTAATAGCAAAGAGTTCTTATTCACAATCTCAAGCTGTTTACCAGTCATTCTGATCACTCCATCTTTCGCAAATTCAGACAGCATCCGACTTATACTTTCCCGGCTGGTGTCTACGAGATTTGCCATTTCAGACTGAGATATTGGTAATAAAAATGTGTCCGACTCAAAGATATTTGTTGCAAAATCAAGGATCATGTCAGCTAGATTACCACGAGCTTGTTTTTGAGTACGATTCGCACAACGTCTGAAAGATTCTAATTCATTCTTACATAATTCCAGGATAATTCCGTAAGAGAACTGCTCGTTTTCTTTTAACAGAGCCCTAAAGAAATCAATATCAATATAACAGACTTGCGCATCCGAGATAGCAGTAATAGAATATTGATTTATTTTGTTTCCAAAGGTTGTTGGTAAACCCAGATAGGCAGGAGCTTTTACAATGCGTACGATCTGCTCATGGGATGGACCGGCAAGATGAATCTTCACCATACCCTTACGCAGAAAGGCAACATTTGTCGAATAATTACCTTGCTTGATAATCATATCCCCTTTTACAAATTGCACTGTGGCATGATTCGTCTTTGAAGGATCAAGACAACATACACATGCCACACCAGCAACTTTGGGTTTTACCGAACACTTTATACAATCACTTTCCATGCGACAAATATATGTATTGTGATTCATATCACAAAATATTATGCAGACATTCACACCGTTTCATTCAAGGCGAACAGTTTAGTTCGCTAGATTTGCAATCTAATTCATATATAACGCTCAATTAAAACCAATATCGTATGGAAGAGATTCAAAACACAGAGATTCAGAGATTGCAAAGGGAACTTGAAGTTCTCAAAAAGAAAGTTTCAAACTTAGAAGATTCACGCAAAGATCAATTGTCAATAGCAATTGTTTCCGGTGATTTGGATAAGATATTAGCAGCAATGGTAATTTCTGTTGCAGCTGCAGCAATGGACACACAAGTAAAACTTTTCTTTTCCTTCTGGTCACTCTCTGCCCTTCGTGATCCAAAGAAATGCCCCAAAGGCAAAGATTTCATTTCCAAAATGTTCGGTATGATGCTTCCCAAGGGAACTAAAAAGCTTGCTTTATCCAACATGAATATGGTTGGTATGGGTCCGATGATGATCCGAATGCTTATGAAGAAACAAAATGTGATGTCTTTGGAACAGATGTTTAAAGAGGCCGGTGAACTGGGAATCGAAATCGTAGTATGTGAGATGTCCATGAATTTGATGGGATTCAAGAAAGAAGAACTCATTGATTATCCCAATTTGAAGTTTGCAGGTGCAGCAACATTTGTAGCTGACGCAAGCGAAAGCAGTATACAACTCTTTATTTAAAAACCACTCTCAGAATTATTAATCATAAAACAAACAGGAATATGTCAAACGAAGAATTGAAAAATGTGAGCGTCACCAAATCAATTGACGCAAGAGGAACTGCTTGCCCGGGTCCGTTATTGGAAGCAAAAAAAGCAATAGGTACAATTAAAGCAGGAGAAATCATGGAGATTCTTTCTGCCGATGAAGGAACAAAGGTTGATATTCCGAAATGGTGCAATAAACAAGGGCACGAATATCTGGGTACCGTAGAAGAAAATGGCTACTTCAAAATATACATGAAGAAAAAGTAATTGTCCGTCATGGGAGAAATTAATAGAATGAGTGCCAAGATCTTAGTGTTTTCAACCGAAAAGATTTCCGATCCTGCCATTGATATGGCAGGATTGATGAAATTACACTATCCTCCCACTGTGTACACCATTTCAATTCCTTGTTCGAGTGGCATAAAACCCAGTTGGATCTTACATGCATTTGAAAAAGGATTTGATGGAGTTTTCATTGCAGCTGATGGAAGTGATTGTGTCTATGGCGAAACATGCACTGAAAAAACAGGAGCTTTGGTTGGAAAGACTCATGAGTTGATGAAATCAAACAATATTGATCCGGCCCGCCTCCGCATGGCAGCTATTTGTTCGGTTTGCAGCGAACCGTTCGTCAAACAAATACGCAGCTTCAACGAATACTTACTTAAAACGTTACATGCCTGATGAAAGATTCATTAAAAAGTAGTAGCTATGACGCGTTGGTTATTGGTGCAGGTATTGCCGGTGGTGAAGCTGCGCTAAACCTAGCAAACACCGGTTACAAAGTATTATTGGTGGATAAGGAGTTGTCCGTGGGTGGAAAGATGATTATGCTAAGCAAGGTATTCCCTACGCTGGATTGTGCTGCTTGTATTACAACTCCGAAAGTATCAGAGATATCACGTCATCCGAATATTACCATCTTTACAGGTAGTGAAGTGAGCAATATCCGCAAGATCAGTGACAACGAGTTTGTGGCAAAAGTCACCCGAAAGCCACGATATGTCCATGTGGAAGATTGCACAGCCTGCCAGTTGTGTGAGAAAGCATGCCCGACCAGTGTCCGCGACCAGTACCAATTTGGACTTATCGGACGAAAAGCCGCCTTTATTCCCTTTAGTATCTGTAGTCCCAAAGCCGCTGCCATTGACATTGACAATTGCACTTTGTGTGGTGCATGCGAACGCGTATGTCCCACCCATTGCATTGACTTTACGATGGAGACGGAAACAAATGAACTTCATGTAAAAACCATTGTTGTTGCCACCGGGTTCAACTTATTTGACCCCAATAACATACCCCGATACGGATACGGAAAATATAAAAACGTAATAACTGCGATGCAGATGGAACGGGAAATCGCTCCGACACGCCCCTTTCATACGATTCTTCGTCCCGGCGATGGCAAAGTGCCGGACAAGATTGCCTATGTACTCTGTGTCGGATCGCGTGATGCCACCGTAGGCAATCCGATTTGTTCGCAGATCTGCTGTATGTATTCCATCAAACAGGCTCAACTACTGATGGGTGCCCTACCGATGGCCGATGTAACTATTTACTACATCAATATACGTTCATTCGGCAAAGGATTTGAAGAGTTTTACCAACAAGCCAAAGGTATGGGTGTCAACTTTGTAAAAGGAAAGATTGGAAGAATATCAGAAAAAGAAAATGGCAATCTGATACTTCGTTACGAAGATATCAATAAAGGAAAGCTACAGGAAGCCGAACACGACATGGTCATCTTATCAACCGGCGTCTTACCCACTAAAGGGATAGACGGACTGTTTGAAAACGAAACATTAACTCTGGATCAATTCTCTTTCGTGGGACAAAGCGATATGCTTGCCAGTCCTGCAAAAACAAGTATCGGCGGCGTCTTCGTTGCCGGAGCAGCTACCGGACCGATGGACATACCCGATTCTATTTTGTCAGCAGGTGCGGCATCATCAGAAGCAATCAGTTACATCATTCAACACGCATGAAAAAGAAAAAAATAGGAGTTTATATTTGCCATTGTGGTGGTAATATTTCCGATTATGTAGATGTGGAAAAAGTCCGTCAGGCAGTCGAAGGCGAAGATATCGTCTTTCTGGCTAAAACGACTATGTTTGCTTGCTCCGATGCCAATCAGCGCGAAATGGTCAACGATATTGAAGCCAACGGACTTACCAGTGTGGTCGTTGCCTCTTGCTCACCCAAACTCCATTTGCTCACCTTCCGCAATGTAACGCAACGCGCCAATCTGAACAAATACACCTATGTGCATGCCAACATCCGCGAACAAGCATCATGGGCTCATTCCGACAATAAAATAGGTGCGACAGAAAAGGCGATCCATTTAGTCAAAGCAGCCATAGCTAAAGCAAATTATGCAGAAGCTTTGGAAACCAACAAAGTGAAAGCTCTGAAGTCTGTCGCAGTAATTGGTGCCGGAGTAGCTGGAATGAAAGCAGCCATCTCCTTATCAAACAAAGAGTGTGAGGTTGTCTTGATCGAAAAAGAACCCTTTGTAGGTGGACGAGTCTCCCAATGGGACTCCTTGTCAACAACCACTGAAACAGGTAAAGAAATTGTAAACCGTCTTTACAATGATCTGATCACACGGGAGAACATTACGATATGCACCAATTCTGAAGTGATCTCCAATAAAGGAAGCGTCGGCAATTTCACATTGAAAATAAAGAAAACACCTCGATATATTAGTACATCGTTTCATCCGGAAGACTTAAAGAAAGCCATTGAAGTTTGCCCTGTGGAAGTACCCGATGAATTCAATTTCCGTTTGACTCCACGCAAGGCTATTTACAAGAATTATCCCGGCGAATATCCGCAGACTCCGGTCATTGATCTTAAAAACTGTACCCGTTGCGGTGCATGTGAGAAAGTCTGTCCCGCAGTTAATTTCTCCGAAGAAGAAGATATAATTGAAATTTCTGTCGGTTCTGTATTAATGGCAACCGGTTTTGATCCATATACACCGGCTTATGGAGAGTTTGGCTATGCTACTTCGGAAAATGTGATTACGTTGCCTCAATTCAAACGATTGATTGACGAGCAGTCCGACACATTGGTTTACAAAGGAAAAGCCATTCAAAATATCGCTTATATCTATTGTGTAGGAAGTCGTCAGGCGAAAGGAGATAACACCTATTGTTCACGTAACTGCTGTACCTCGACCATTCACGCCGCCTTAACCGCAAAAAACAAATTCCCGGATATCAACAATTTTCATTTCAACCGGGGTTTACGCACCTATGGCAAACAAGAAATCCTGTATGCCGATTCATTGCGATCAGGAGATATTTACCTCCAGTCGTATGAAGACGGACTTCCGACTGTTACCATTGAAGGAAAGAAAACCATTGTCAAGATAAATGATATTCTGACTAATGGCAAAGAGATTGAAGTCGAAGCAGATCTGGTCGTATTGGTCACAGGAATGGTGCCACGTGCCGATAACAAAGTGGGAACGCTTTTCAAGTTACCAAAAGGCCGCGATAAGTTCTATAACGAGATTCACATGAAACTGCGTCCGGTAGAAACCGTTATTGATGGTGTCACAATCGCCGGCGCTTGTCAGGGACCAAAGAATATCGCAGAGTCGGTCAACTCAGCCCTCTCCGCAGCTACAAAGTCGTATTCCATTATCAGTAAAGGAGAGTTGGAATCTGAACCATTGGTAGCCACCATTGATCCGGATAGATGTACCTGGTGCGGCGCTTGCGAAGCCGCTTGCCCATTTGATGCCATTATGAAGTCTGAGAAAGAAGGGAAAATCATTGCTGCAATAAACAATGCTGTCTGTAAGGGATGCGGCATGTGTGCCCCTGTATGCGAACCGGATGCCATCAATGTGACAGCCTGTTCGAGCACCGAAATAATGAGTATGATTGACGCTCTTGTTTAATCGAACCATTCGAAAGAATAGATACTGAATACGTTGAAACAATCAACCAACAACATGGAAATAGAAAAAGGAAAAACAGCGAAATACCTGCGTGAGAAGTCAGGCGGAGTGCCGGAGCAGGCAAAAGAGAATCTGAAAGAATTCAACCGTATAAAGAAACTCATGTTAGAAGCTTTGGCACAAGAAGATCTGACGATTAAGCAACTGACCGACAAACTGAATATGCCCTCTGATGAAGTGGTTTATCATTTGATGTCGCTCGTAAAATACGGGTTGGTAGCAACAGGTGATGTAGATGATATGGACGAGTATTTTACCTATAAATTGAAAAAGTAATGGCAAAAATAAATCCTTCATTTGGAAAAGAGTTGAATAAGTACGGCGCCATAAATTCCAACGCCTGTTACAATTGCGGCAACTGTACCGCAGTCTGTTCACTCTCCACAGAAGAGGTCTCTTTTCCCCGTGAGATGGTACGTCTCAGTACGCTGGGACTTGAAGATGACATTCAGTCATCTCTCAAACCCTGGGAATGTTACTATTGCGGCGAATGTTCCACACACTGTCCGCAAGAAGCCAATCCCAGCGAATTGATGATGTCGCTTCGCCGTTATCTGACTGCTAAATACGACTGGACCGGTTTGTCGGGATTGATGTACAAATCGTTACCATTATCTATTGCCGCATTTGTGCTCACGTTGGTAGGTGTACTAATCTTCGCATTCTCAGTGGACTTTGTACTGGAGAAGATGGTTCATATCGGACATCTGTTTGAGATGATAGCTATTGGTACGGTAGGTCTCGTTATTTTATTACCCAATGTAGCACGTATGTGGTGGTTTACCATTTTGAAGCCGGGAACAAAAGTTTCGTTTAAGAAATATTTATCAAGTATGGGCGACCTGTTTGTACACATGTTCACCCAAAAACGCGCACTGGGTTGTGATGACAATCAATTACGTTGGTTCGAACATTTTTTAATGGTCATCGGATATCTCTCCTTGTTGTTTACCACCGTATTTCTCAATTGGTTTTCATCGGAATACCTGATAGTCACAATCTTCGGTTATGTGGTCAGTGCAATAGTATTTGTAGTAACCTTTGATTTTGTATTGAGCCGTATAAAAAAGAAGAAAGAAATAAGTAAACACTCACAACCTTCCGATTGGTTTTTCGTCATTTGGTTGTTTCTAATGGGACTCTCCGCCTTTATGGTTCGCCTGTTTATTGATCTCGACCTACTCGAAACAAACAAGTGGTTATACCTTGTGCATCTCACCGTCCTGGTTCAATGGGCATTAATCATTGTTCCATTTGGTAAATGGACGCACTTCTTGTACCGCTCGTTTGCCATGTACTTCGCCAAACTCAAAGCATAATCGAGACAGCATTATTTACACAAAAGCACGAATATTGCATATATTCTTCGTGCTTTTGTGCTATAAACATCAAGTCTTATTCCACCGTCATAAACATCTTATTGAAGTTGACAGTTACTTTACGACACATCCTTACATAGTCAGACCCCAGAAGACCATCAAATTGAGAAGTAGCGCCAATTATTCTATCGGTAAAAACACTCATATTAATCATTGTATGGTTTACTGTTCCGACCTTTATGGGAAAGGAAGGGATGTCAAAAACACGCGATTCTCTCGTACCTCCAAATCCGCTCATAGTAGTCGTCATTTTAAGCAACCCAGCATCAAGGCTATCGGCTGCATGCTTTTGATAATAAGAGTCTGACAAGAAAGAGGATGCTCCTGTGTCAAACATAAAAATCAGTCGTTCATTATTGGAGTAAGCTTCAACAAAGAGTGATCCACCATCATTCAGCATCATATTCGATCCGGTTGCGGGAAGAGGTGTCTCGGCAGACGGGAATACAATCTTTTTCTCTTGAAGGTAAATCTGAATCTCACCCATGGCTTTCATAAAGCCTAAACCCAAACCGGCATCTACCCCCAGGTGTTGTCCGGAATAGATCGTAAAGGCGACGTTGCGATAGATGATATCACCGATACGAAGCGTGTCCAACATGCCGAGCTTCTGCATTTCAGCACCACCAACTCCATAAGCAGTGACTAGCTCACCAAGGATGCGAATGTTGTGTTCACGGGCAAACTCCTCACTTGCAAAATTTGTTGAATAGGCTGAACAGCCGGAATCAAACAAAAAAGGATATTCTTTGCCATTCAGTGTAACCGGTATAAAGAGATGAGGCCACCCGTTCTTTGAGAGGAGTGCGACTTTACAATCACGTTTGGGGCGACTGATTTTCGGTGCGAACTTATTGCCAAACACACGAAGGTTACAAGTCTGTTCCATCCGGATGCGATCGCCCATCTTCAGCTCCTTAGAATTTGCTGTTTGCACCAACAACGTAAGCATTCGGTCAGAGGCCTCTTTATAATTACCCATGCTACAAAGATTACTCGCCAATTGACTTATTGCACCAAACTTATTTTTCGTAGTCCAACCGTTGTAATTGTAATTGATAATCTTCTTCCATGTGGCAGCCGCCTTCTTTGGCTTATTGTGAGAAGTGTAAAGAACAGCTTCAATAGTCCGTTTTAGATTTGAGCTATAAATCTTACCCCGCTCTCTGGCAATTTCATAACGGCGATTCAATTCGATGTAATCACCACTGTACAACAAATTCTCCATTTCCTTGTCCATCGTCTGCGCCTGACTCTGGAGCAAAGACATAAACATAATACAGATAAGTGGCAGACAGATATATTTCATTTTCGTTCTGTTTTTAGAGACCATTTCTCAAGAAATCTTTTATTGCTTCACTCCTACGTTCCTCCTCGTTCATTACTCTTTTGGTGATGGTAACAGGCTGTCGTTTTGTACCGATATGCCCATTCAAATCAGAACCTTCAATCTCCAGTTGCAGGTTATCCTTCATGAACGCACCTACCGGGATTTGTATCTCCACCGGACCGCCCCCTGTAAGCAGTAAAGGGTTCCAGTACACTGTCTGCTTTTGATCAAAATCAATGCGGTCAAAAGGATCTTCCGGATAATATTTAGGAACATAAAATCGCCTTGGAGTGGCACCACCTTCAATCTTTGTAATAAAAGTGCCCTGTGAAAGCTTTTCGCGCGGACCACTACCGTCTTTTGTAGTGATTACAATAACGGATCCTAAGGTTCGGAAACCTGCATCCAACACAGGAATGGAACCTCTGTAATTGAAAAGATTATCTTTGGTGGTCAATATTTCGACGCCTCTGATATCCGATCCCACGAGAGCCTCCAACATATTTTCAACCCTTGCCATCTGTCCGTATTCTGTATCTTCCGCATTCGGGAACCAGGGTTCTTGTTGTCCGGTAAATGGATTTGTATTATTGGTTACTATTCTTGTATTTTTTCCAATATAGCGGTTTATCACATCGAAATCAATCTGGAAAAAGGCTGGTTTTCCATTGATATTATAGTGAGGATAATCACTCTGCATCTTCTTCCCGTTCAAATCATACATGTCGCAATAACTCTTCTTAAATCCAGGTATTTCTGCTTTGAGAATATCAATTACATTCGCAAATCGATCATACTTACCTATTGTTTCGCCCCCCAGTATAATATTAGCCCCACCACCACTTCTGTTATAGGATTTCTCTATTTTCCTTCTTTCTTCAACAGTTACTTCATCAAGCAGATGGACGCCATATCGTTTGCGCAGACTATCCATAAAGAGCTCATCCTCTCGCATTTTATCCTCATACGTTTCCAACAGACGTCCCGTTTGATTGGCATCATAGAGAAAATCTTTGTTGGCGAGTATAGGGAAAGAAGGTTTCTCATACAAAGTGTCAAAGGTAATGCCCAGACCAACAAGCCTCTTACCCTTCTCCTTTTCAATTTTCACTCGTACGACAGAGCTCTCTCTCACATCCAGATTATTAAAGCTGAAGTGTCCTGTGGCGTCAGAGATACATTGATCAGCAACCAATTTTCCTCCTTGCGCCAACAAGGATATTTTTCTTCCCGGCACCGGTTTACCGACCAGGTTATCTACTTTGCCCGATACTGTAAGAGCTGTATCCGGATGATAGGTAAAACTCCGTTTGGTCGCGTCATCCCAACTGAAGCCACTCCAACCGTGGGTCAGCAAAAGCAGATCAAGCTGTGTGCAGATACTGTCATACGGATGGTTGAAATAATAGCCGGGCTCTTCGATATAACCTTTCAGGTCAGAAGAGAGAAGCATCTCCGAACGAAGTGTTTTTTGAATCGTATCGACAGGGACTGTGTTTTTGTTCGTCAAACTGATGGCAAAGGCCGCCTGTATATTTTCGTTTTTAATACGTGGAAGAATCTTCAGTGTCAGCATCTGGTCAGTAGCCGATTTAGCTTCCCAATAGGCCTGCACATCAAAATCGATCTCATCTTTGTTGTTCACATAAACAAGCCGCTCGCAAAGAGGTTCGCCGTCGGTTGTGAAAAGGGTAAACCGGTTGATTCCCGATTGGAGACTGTCTTTCGGAATCAAAATCATGACGCGCGATCTGTTCGTATGAACAGTATACGCATTCTTTCGCAGCAAACCGCGCGACTCGACCAGCAAAGTATAGGTTCGGCTACTCTCTACCACTTCGGGTGTAGCATGGATAGCCAGAGCCAACGTATCAGACAATGGCTTTGAGAGCACCGAAAGTCCGACACCTTGCTGTTCGACAGCAGGCAGCGCGATACTTTGGTTGTTAAACAAACGAGCGGTATATTTCTTGTTCTTTTCCGGCACAAGCAGAAAACTTCCCATTCCTTTGTGCTCCGAGGAGAATGAAAGAATCTCTTTTCCCTCCTGATCCAGGACTACACCTTCCACAGGCACACTTCTTCCATCAGGAGAAAGAGCTTTGAATGCCACTCTGGAAGGAAGTCCGGCAACCAATGTTCCTCCTTCGGGAAGGAACTGCACGTCCAGATCAAAGGCACGTTTCTCCATCTGTTCCTTTCGTTGCAGTTGTGCCTCAGTCTCTTTTTGCTTTCGTTTCTGAATCTCCTTCTGGCTGACAAACACCCGTTCCCCCAGTGCATTCAGTTCGGCAACATAAGGTTTTTCATCTGAGGGATTCTTTTGATTGTCCCAGATCGGAATTACCTTCTCAAAATAGGCAGAATCGCCAAAGTTCTTTTGCCAACGCGTATAGGCACGTATCCTGTACAAACCGCTTTTCTGAAACTCTTTCGGCAGTATAAATTCACCGTTTGAATTACCTGTATTCACAATATACTTCTTGCTTCCTACCACCAAGTTCTGTTCATTGATCAGATCAACATAGACAATCCGGCTCTTCTGCGTCGGAAAAAGTGTGCCGCTTTGCAGCATCCATATTTTGTACCATATCGTATCATTTGGAGAGTAGATCGGTTTATCTGTCTGCACATATATTTTCTCAGGATAGTTTTTGACCATGAGCGTTGCCAAACCGTTAATCCGTTCGCCCACATTTACCACTCCCCGATTGGTCTCGGGTTTGTTTTCCGGAAAACTATAACAGGTAGTACTCAATCCGCCATAGAGACAAAAAGCCAGAAGAAGTGGTTTGAGAACGCTAGAATTGCTACTTACAGTCGTCATGTTATTTAGATTTATTCAAATTGGTAGGTTTTTTTTGCAAATGTAATAAAGATATGCTTAAAATGACGATACATAATGCTGTTTTTTTGTTCTAAAAAGAATATTTCTCTTATTTGTTCTCTTTTCTATTACTACGGTAACTGCCAAGTGAGGAGATTGCGGGTCAAGTCCGCAATGACGAACAGAGGTCTCTTTTTGACAACAAAAATACGATCCAAAACCCTTGAAAAGTTTTCCCATAGTTTTGGGAAAAACTATGGGAAAACTTTTCACTTTCTTCCGTATATTTTTCCAAAGTTTTCCGTATGTTTTTTCGGAAAAGACTTGAACCTTTTTAAGGTTATAAATCAAGTAGTTACAGCCATTAAAAAAGAAAAATATCAAAGCCTACGGACAGACTAGCTACGACCACATACTCACTCCCCACCAAGTACGGCTCATCACGCAACACGTATCACATTATGTATTTGTTTAGAATCTGTCTACCTATTTCAGTATAAGATTGAATGACACAAGCGACAAGCTCATGCGCATCATCCAGAGCTACACCCAATAGAGTGTAGTAAGAGGCGGATTGAAAAGAGTTGCGATTATATAAAAAAAAAGAGCAGCAAGGACTCCCCTGCTACTCTCTTCTTTTAAATCACACTTTGAAAGTCTTACTTCAAAGATTTAACGCGGATATTTTTGAACTTAACCAACGAACCGTGTCCAAGGAAGGCGATATGACCTTTCTTATTGAAAAGACCCGGATGTTCACGGTGGTCAGGTGTACCATTCTTGGTTGCTTTCGCGATGTCACCATCCACAATAACTGTACCATTCAGGATCACTGTGATGTGATTGCCATTAGCGATAACCTCTTGTGTATTCCATTCGCCAACAGGTTTCAGGAAACCACGTTTTGAAGGGATGATACCATATACCGATCCGTGATATTGATACGGCTGTAAAGTTGCATAGATAGGCGATTCATTGTCCAGAATCTGCAATTCCATACCTACATACGCTGCATCTCCTTCGAGCGGAGTACGGATACCCAGACCGTTATTAGCGCCCGGAGTAAGCATAAACTCAAAACGGTAGTTGAAGTTACCATATTCTTCTTTAGTGTAGAGATTACCACCTCCACCTGCACCTGGGTGACATACAATAGCTCCATCTTCGCAGATGTAACCAGCAGTGTTACCGGTCCATGAGTCCATGTTGGTTCCGTCAAAGAGTACTTTGAAACCTTCTTTCTGTTCCTCAGCTGAAAGTTTGAAAGGCTCAACCGGAGCAAGAGTAGAAAGGTGTTTGCGGATTGCTTCTTTGAAGTAACGGCTATCGCCACCTTCTATCACTTCGAGTACTTTATTGAGGGCTGCAACGACCTCTTTACTGTTGAATTTAGGATTAGCCAAAGCGATGTTCATCACTGTGACACAAGCAGTTTGTTGCAGATCTTTGTTGTCAAGATACTGTGCAGTAAAGAGCAGTGAAGGCAAACTTTTCACATTTGACGACAGCGTAAGCAACTGGTTTTTAACCGCATTATCATCAGCAAGTTCAAATGCTCTGCGGATATATCCATGAGCAACCTCCGCATCGATAGTACCTGCTGAGAGATGTGTAGTGATAACCGGCAGCAACAATGCTTTGAGTTCCTTCTGTTCGTTAGCTACAGTTAGTGAACGAGAGATGACAGCGCTGTGGTCTGTACGAACTTTCAGAATAGAAACTGCATTCTTCTTGTCAGCGTCGTTGCCACTCTTGAGCAGAGTAAATAACTCATCCAGGATCTGTGCGTTCGTTGATCCAACTTCTCCCAACAGGAAGTAATAGTCTGTCTTACGAGCTGCAGGAGCATTTTTGATTTCGTTCATCAACAAAGTTTCTTTTGCTTGCTTATCCATCGTTGCCATACCAGTCAGAATTGCATTACGCACAGCTGAAACACGTGTTGCATCCGTCTGTTTGTTCAATAAAGGGAAGAGTTTGGCGAGATCTTTTTGTTGAGATACACCTTTCAATGCGTCGAATGCGGCAGCACTCTTAGCTGCATCAGAAGATTCCAGAAGAGAGAATACTTTTTCGCCTGCTGCTACTGTGGCGCGATCGCCCAACAGTGCAATTGCGATGTTCGCTCCTTTGGGTGAATAATTATCCATTCCAGCCAACAGTGTCTCACCGATATTGCCTTTGAAAGAACGGAAAGCTGCCTCAGTAGCTTTCAAAATTACGTCGTCTTCGCTTGCAAACTGAGTTGCCAATGCTTTGCATGCGTCAGCACCTCCAATGAGTCCGAGTGCTTTGATCGCTGCAGCTGCCACTTCTTTGTTAGCCGATTGTGCCAACGGAATGATCTGGCTCACTGCTTTCTCATCCTTGCGTGTTCCAAAATAGGAAAGGAGGTCAACCTTTGCAGGGTCGTTTGCTTTGTTCAATTGAGTCAGCAAAAGTGCTTCTGCTTTGTCTCCAAAAGAGACATTTGCTTCATCCAGAGCAGCCATACGATAGTTGCGGCTCTTTGACTTCAAAGCTTTTACCAACAGAGCCATGCCTGCTTCTCCTTTTTGTTCAACCAACATGCGGAGAGTTGCACTCTTTACATGGATCTGATTGTCTGCATTGCATGATTTATTTAATGAAGCAGCTTGTTTGACCGCGTCTTTGTTTCCCTCTTTTACCAATCGATTCAGAAGGAGCAAATAAGGCTCTGTAGCTGTCCACTGGTTGTCATATACATATTTTTCTGCTGCAGCTTCTTTCTGTAATACTTTCAGAGAAGCAATGGTGCCAAGTTGAGCCAAAGCATCAGAAGCAGCTTGTTTCAAAACAGGGTTTTCGTTTTGAGCGACGTACTCAAGAAGCTTTGTTTCGGCAGCTGAGATCTTCATATCGCCTGCTGCTTTAACAACAGAAAGAAGTGGATTGCCGGTAGCTGTTTTCATTGCGTCAAGGATAGCGGCACGGGCATTGTTCGTATTGATTGTAACGAATGTACGTGCTGTAACATCTGCCAGACGTTCGTCCTGAAGACAAGGAATCAAAGGTTTAACACACTCTTCATCACCTACAAGACGAAGTGTTGTGATCAGATAAAACTGTCCTTCTTTGGAAGAAGTTTGACGAAAAGCCTTCAACAGTGCATAAACAAATTGTTTGCGTTGTTGTTCGTCTTTGACGTAACGCGACATTCCTGTCACTGCATATTCAATCAAGGTGTTGTCTCCTTGCTGAGGTTCTTTGTACAAAGCCATGATCTGAAGCAACCCTTCTTCTCCTGTACTTAAGAGTTCGCTCATTACTTTATTGTAAGAAGTTGCATCCTGAGCTGGAAGTTGCGCCAAAAGGTCGGCTACTTTTGTCTTAACGGTTCGATTAGGGTCTGTCTGTGCGTGCGATCCTGTATAGCAAAAGAGTGCTACAAGCAGGAGACACAAATATTTCATTGTTTTCATTATTTATATTGATTTAGGGTGATTAGATAGTCCACGGTCCTCTCATCGGTTGGTCAATCAACTTATTGGCATCTTCATCACCAATAAAACGAAGAGTGACCGGATCAAACTGAAGGTCGCGGTGAAGCTGCAATGCAATGGCTCCCATATTGACAATGGTAGCTGAACGGAAACCGTTGATTTCGTTGAGTGCAAACTTTTCGCGCGTACGAACAGACTCTACAAAATCGGTGTTCTGCTTGATTGGATCAGGGAAAGCAGCTAGTTTGCGTTGTAAATCTGGAATGTCAGAGCGGAAGCCCGGGTATAAGTTTCCTTTTGGTCCGGCGATATATGGCACATCAGTGATTGTACCTGCACCGTCAAGGATTATCTTACAGCCATCTTCATACGTATAGGTTATCTTACGCCAGGTACCTACGGCATCCGGATGTTGTTGAGGAGCGTCAATCTCTACTTTCACCGGACTGGTATTGTCTTTGCCTAAGAAATACTGCACCGGATCAATGTAGTGCTGACCCATGTCGCCAAGTCCACCCGCATCGTAATCCCAGTATCCACGGAAGGTCTGGTGTACACGGTGTGCAGAATAAGGTTTGAAGGGTGCCGGTCCAAGCCACATGTCATAATTGAGTTCAGCAGGTACCGGCATAACAGGAAGTCCGGTATTACCTACCCAGTAAAATTTCCAATCGAAACCGGTATGCTTTCCGATAGTAACAGTCAACGGCCAGCCAAGCAGTCCGCTATCAACTAACTTCTTGATGGGTTCAACAGTGGTTCCCATTCCATAAAATGTGTCTGCAAAACGGAACCATGTATTTAAACGGAACATGTTGCCGTATTGTTTTACGGCTTCCATAACGCGTTTTCCTTCGCCAATGGTACGCGTCATCGGTTTCTCACACCAGATATCTTTACCTGACTTGGCAGCTTCTACCGCCATAAGACCATGCCAGTGAGGAGGCGTTGCAATGTGTACGATGTCTACTTCGGGAAGGGCAATAAGTTCGCGGAAATCGGTAAATCCTTTGATCTTATCTTTTGCAGCTGCTACTCCGTCACTCAGATGCTTTGCATCAACATCGCATACAGCGACCAAACGGGTACCTGCATAGTCATAATGACCGCGTCCCATGCCACCGACACCGATAATACCTTTGGTTAGTTGATCACTTGGGGGAATGATGCCATTACCTCCCAGTACATTTCTCGGCACAATAGAGAAGAGTCCTATTGCACCAGCGGCTTTCATGAAGCCTCTTCTGGTTGTTTTCATACGTTTATTCAAGGGTTTAAAAAGAGGAGCCGGAATAGTAACTACCCCGACTCATTTAAAATTATATATTCTATTTTGCTGCAATTGCTTTTACCACACTGATAATCTCTTCTCCAAGAGCATCGGCCAGTTCGGTAGTCTGTGCTTCGGAATAGATTCGGATAATCGGTTCGGTATTGGATTTACGAAGGTGCACCCATTTATCAGGGAAATCGATCTTCACACCATCAATGTCATTTACTTCCTGATCGGCAAACTGTTTCTTAACGGCTGCCAGGATTGCATCCACATCTATATCGGGTGTCAGATCGACTCTTTTCTTGACAATGCAATAGGGAGGATAGGTCGCTTTAAGTTCGGTCACCTTCTTTCCTGATTGTGCCAATAGACTAAGGAATAAAGCAATACCAACCAGAGCATCACGTCCATAATGACTTTCGGGATAGATGACACCGCCATTGCCTTCTCCACCGATGACCGCATTGGTTGCTTTCATCTTGGTTACCACATTAACCTCTCCTACTGCTGCGGCATTGTACTCACAGCCATATTTACGGGTGACATCTCTCAACGCCCGTGTTGAACTGAGGTTCGAACAGGTATTACCCGGTGTATGCTGAAGGATGTAATCAGCAACAGATACAAGCGTGTATTCTTCATTAAACATCTCTCCGTTCTCACAGATAATGGCCAG
>JAQUZH010000037.1 GCA_028691445.1 Bacteroidales bacterium
ATCATCTGATTAAAAAAGTACCATGCAAAGAAAAGAGCCAAGCACGAAGCCGCTGGAATCAACCAAAATACGTAGTTTCCCATATTAAATGATTTTAAATTATTAGACAGTCAAAAGTAGTTATTTATCACGTAAATGCAAATTCTTTTATCGTTTTGCTACGAAATTAACATTCACTGTCCTCATATTGTCATTTTAGTCGTGCTTTCTTATTGTCTTGGTTCATCCATCCTTACAATTATTGCACGAGCAGTAAACTCCTGCCTCATTCTGTTTGGTAGAATGGATAAATGGCTATTTGTGAAAACCTCTCTTTACATATCTGCAATGCCTTTTTAACTCGAAAGTAAATAAAGTATAATGACACCTTGTGATAGCTTTTATTAACGATTGATTGATGTTGTATTCAGAATATGGCTGTATCTTTGACAACAAATAAATCAACCGTATTCGTTCAATGTGTTCCTAATCATCAAATCAATGAGACTGAAAGTTATTTTTGTAAGCGTGGCTATTCTTGGTTCTTTGAGTTACCTTAAAGCTGATGGTGAAAAATGCGATAGCATAATAGTAAAGAAATGCAGAGTTGAGATTAAATGTGATTCTTGTGCTACACAAACTGAGAAAATGGATAAAACCATTGACGAAAAGCGCGAAGAGTCCGTTTGTGAAAAGAGAGATTCGATCAAAACGAATTCCAAGATAAAGAACAGCAACAAAAAAATCGTCGTATTATAATAGTCAGACAGTGATACATAAAGAGAGCCATGATTGTTAAAAAAGAAATCTCTTCGAATCAGTGGATCAATCAGTACAATAACTCTTTACATTATAAGCACTTAATTACGCTAACCGATAGATAAATCGCGGCTTCAAGGAAGCATTTGTTATTTTACGGTTGAGAACGATCATTCTGAACCACGGAACAAAGAATTGATCTGTACGTGCCACATATTTCTTCTAAAAGAAATCGCCCTTTCTTACTGAAAACGGGTAAAAGTTTTCAGTAAGAAAGGGCGACTATGTATAGGAGACGAACGAAGTTACTCAAAGGGGACTGTTTGCCGTATCGGTGCACTCCCCTGTACTAGTTCGACACTCTGGAATTAGCGGTTACAATCTTTGACTCTAAACAAATAGGTTCCTGATCCGATTTGGAGTCTTAGTTTGGTGTTCTCTTTCTCTAGGACTCGGATCTCTTTATGTCCACTGATCGCTCGGTCAAAGTCTGTCACTTGTTTGGCGTCAGAGGCAGGCAAACAGACGATAGCATTACTGTTTGCAGGAATAGAGACCTTTATCTGATATTCCTTGTCCGTCAGACTCCACTCACAACTTATTTCGCCGTAAGGAGAGAGGTAAGTGGATGAGGCCGAGCGGATATCGCCAACGACTTGCGGATCAATCAGCACCGTGCTATACCCTACTGATTGATCTATTTGACGGATACCACCCAATCCGCTGAAAAGCCACTCCATCAAATGGCCGAGCATAAAGTGATTGTTGGACACAAATCCATAGGCTTGCCAAGACTCAGTAAGCGCTGTGGCTCCATGTGCCAATTGCCATCCATAACCGGGCACATCGTATTTGCTGTTCATATCATAGATCAGTTCGGACTCACCCGCAGCTTCCAATGCCCGCAGCACATAGCGATAACCAATGTCACCAGCTGTCAGCGCATTGTTTCGTCCACGGATATCAGACTTCAGGTTCTCCAGGATTTGTGTGGTGTTTTCCGGATCAACAAGTCCCATGTAGAGTGCCATGGCACTTGCCGTCTGACTGTTTTTCTCATAGACTTTGGTCTCTTTATTGAAAAACTTCTCATTAAAAGCTGTTTTAATCTGTTTGCCCAACTCCTCATATCGGGTCGCATCGGCTGTTTTGCCAAGCAAGGTCGCCATCTTCTGCATCAACGTGGTATTGTAGTAATAGATGGCCGTGGCACTCAATCCGTTGGAAGTAAGCTGTGCATAACCCGGAGTTCCCGGGCCGATATCAAACCAGTCTCCAAGTCCGTAGGCAATAATATTGTCTTTGGCGCGGCTGGTCAGATAATCCAAATAGCGTTGCATGGAGGGATAATAGTTTTCGATCATCCGCTTGTCGCCATACCACTGATAGATATACCACGGAGAGATGATAAAGGTACTTCCCCACTCGGGCGTATCTTCAAAACCATCGGAGAAGTGAACATATTCAGGAGCAATGGTCCAGACGCATCCCTTTTCACTCTGCGAATGATACATATCGCTCATCAGTTTGGGATAGAGTCTTGAGAGGTTGTAACGGTATTGGAGCGAGTATTGCATGAGGTGTGCCTGCTCCAGCCAACCCAGTTTCTCGCGATGCGGACAGTCCGTAAGGACACTTGCCATGTTGCTTCTCATCGCCCAGTCGATGAGGGTATAGATCTTGTTAAACATCGGATTGGAACAGTTGAATGTTCCGGCTTCTGGAGCTTCATTACAGGTGTGTAGTCCGACCAGAGACGTGACTTCCGGCAGACCGTCCGGATTGGGTTGTCCGGCAGGAACAGCCCCTTCGAGTTGCACATAACGGAAGCCGTAATAGGAGAATTGTGGCTGCCACCTCTCCTCTATGCCCGTTCCTTTGGTGGTATATGCAAAGTAGTAGGGACTTCCCGATGCACTTTGGTTGACCGTATTGTCGGAATTAAGTAACTCTGCGGGACGGAAAACAACTTTCTTTCCTTTCTTTCCTTTGACTGTGACGCGCACAATGCCTGAGAAGTTTTGTCCAAGATCATACAGCCATAATCCTGCCTTATTTTTGAATAGTTGCACTACCGGTACTTCCTGACGTACGGAAAGAGGCGTTGAGGTTTGCGCATGAAGAGCAGCAGTAGAGTTGGTGACAAGCGCCTGTTTCCACTGGGAATCATTAAAGCCAGACAGCATCCATCCTTCCAGCTCTTTAGTCGCGTCATAATCTTCACCGCCATAGATGCTGGAATAGGTAATCGGACTCTCCGACACTTTCCAGCTCTTATCTGTTGCAATGATCTCAGAAGTTCCGTCGGTATAAGTCAGATGCAGTTGTAAACGTGCTTTGGGTGCGCCATAAGAGATAAGAAGTTTGTAATATCTCTCTTTGGGTATGGTATAAAAGCCGCCGCCGAGCATCAATCCAAGGGTATTTTTCCCTTGTTTCAACTGTTTGGTCAGATCAAAAGTCACATATAAAGCTTCTTTGTCGTAGTTTGTCCATCCCGGATCGAGGAACTGATCTCCCGTCTTTTCTCCATTGAGAAAGCAATCAAAATGTCCGAGTCCGGTAACAAAAGCCAGCGCTTGCTTCACCTCTTTTTGTACGGTAAACTCTTTTCTGAATTGTGGCATTGCATAGTTTGCTGTCGGTTTATTTTCCGAACCGTTGCCTTGGTGCATACCGGGAACCATCCGTGTACTTACATTATCAGGTTCTAAAGCGATCCAGGTAGAAGCATTCCAGTCGGATGCTGCAAGAAGAGCGGTGGTAAAGGTGTTGACTTCACTCCATTCCGACGCATTTCCTTTGGTATCCCAACTGCGCACTTTCCAATAGTAGATCGTGGCAGACTGTAGCAAAGCGCCTTGATAAGGAACGAGTACAGATTGTGAAGAGGATACCTTTCCACTGTTCCATACGAGCTCCTTCCCTTTGATCAGTGATTCGCAAGATGTAGCAACCATGATCTGGTATGCTTTCTGAATAAAGCCTCTTTGTTGGGAAATAAATCTCCAACTGAAACAAGGTTTTTGAGTATCCAAGCCAATGGGGTTGGTCGTTTGTTCGCAGGAAAGATCATAAAGTGAGAAATCAGATTTGGCACTTAATAACGTTGTACATAAGAGAGATACAATAACTAGCAGTTTCTTCATAGCGAATTATATTAATGGAATTCATGTTGTACTTTTGCTCTTTGCGACAAAGGTAAAACAAATATGCAAAGTAAAAAAAAGAAAATCCTATAAGAAGTTGAATCAAATAAAAACATCCTGCATCGTAGATGATACAGGATGGGAAAAATCTTTTCTTACTATGGAGAGCGGTTTGAAAACCTAAGGAGTTGATCTTTTATCGCAAGATCTGTTCATTCAGTTGATTATTCAGGAAGGGAGTTGCGTGTATGGTGAACAGTATCCGTCGGACGGTTCTTCTTAATCCCATGGAAAGAGCCCTTTTCTCCTTTGGATGCAGACCTGTTAAAACCCTTATTTCTGTTGCCGTCGGCATTTTTGAATCCGGAGTTTCCATGCGAAGATTTTCCATGACCTCCAAAGCTTCGTCCACCGTTGCGATGTTTCTCCGGACAATATTCAGGGGCCTCTCCCAGTTCGTCGGGCAACGGCATCTTGTAGATTGTCTTTTCCAGAAACTTCTCAATCTGATAAAACTTATATTGATCGTCTTCAGAGATGAAAGTCAGTGCCACACCTTCCTTATTCGCACGTGCGGTACGTCCGATGCGGTGCACATAGTCTTCACTATCGTGAGGTACATCAAAGTTGATAACCAGTCCGATATCTTCCACATCAATACCACGCGATACGATATCCGTAGCGACCAGTACGTTGATCTTTCCATTCTTAAAGTCGCGCATCACCTGTTCGCGCTGTGCCTGTTCCAGATCTGAATGCATCTCCCCTGCTGAAATCTTCAGTCGGATCAGCTGTTTGAATAATTCCTTCACTTTGAGTTTGGATGAAGAGAAGATAATTGCTCTTTCCGGTTGTGACTCAAAAAACAAGGATTGTATAATAGGTATCTTTTGATTCTCCCTACACACATAGGCAGCCTGTACAATACCGTCAGCCGGTTTGGATACAGCCAACTTTACGATCGTCGGATCATGCATCAGGTTTTGAGCAAGTGTCTGAATCTTGGGAGGCATGGTAGCCGAAAACATGATGGTTTGTTTGTCTGCCGGAAGTTGAGAAGCGATCTGCATGATATCATCATAAAAGCCCATATCGAGCATCCTGTCCGCTTCATCCAGAATAAAGTATTTCACTCCGCTAAAGTCTATTTTATACAGATTGGCGTGTGAGATAAGACGACCCGGAGTTGCGATGACCACATCGGCACCCATCATCAGACCCCGTTTTTGCTGTTCCCAAATGACACCGTCATTGCCTCCATAGATCGCAACAGAGGAGACCGGCAGAAAATAAGAGAAACCTTCCAGTTGTTGGTCTATTTGTTGTGCTAATTCACGCGTCGGAGCCATGACAATCGCATTGACTTTGCTCTCCTCGTGGATTCCTTTGGTAAAGTTATTTAATAAAGGCAATAGGTAGGCAGCCGTTTTTCCTGTTCCGGTTTGAGCAACTGCGATGATATCTTTTCCTTCCAGAATAACAGGAATTGACATTTCCTGTACCGGTGTTGCTTCTTCAAATCTCATGGCTTCCAGTCCGTCAAGTACGGCTGGTTCCAGGTTCAGTTCGGTAAACTTCATTGATTGTTTAATAATTATAATTGCAAAGGTAAGAATCTAAGCGGGATATTCCTATCAGATAGCCGAAATCTTTGCCTAAAACACGAACGGCTGCATCATTGAAGACGCAGCCGCTTATGTATGGGAAATAAATGCTTAATTACTTATCACCGATGATCTTATCCAACTCTTCAAATTTAGCACCTTGATTCAAGTTGTAATAGATGGTACGAAGAGCCTTCAAAACATCCTTATCATCTGGTTTAGCCTCTCTGACCTTCTCAAAGCAAGGAGCTGCCTTTTCGAAATAAGGTTTCGCTTTTGCCATCTGTTCGTTGTACTTCTTCACATCTTTGATATCAGAAGCTTTCATCTGTTCCTTGGCAGCCATGTTGTAATAAACGCGCCCCATATTACCATAGGAAGAGATCATATTAGGATCTACGTCAATGGCCTTCTGATAGCTTGCAACAGCACCCTCAAAATCATCTTTTGATTCCAACAGCTGTCCTTTGATTTCAAACATGTCTGGTTGCTTCGGATTGATTTCAATTGACTTATCCAGACATTCCATAGCTTTGGGAATATTGTTCTGTCTCAGATGAATATTCAACAACTGTTTGTAAGAATAGTCTTCTTTCGGAAATGCAGCAATGGCTTTCTCTAAATATACAATTCTGTTGGTTGTATCTTTTTTCGCATCCAGCCCTGCATCCATAATCTGAAAAGCAAATTTCTGCAGATCTTCCTTATAAAATCCATAAGCTTCATCAATAGCTATCTTCATATATTTCGATGCTTTATCAGCTAGTGCAGGATCCTTCTTATCGTTGTATCCCAGGTAAGCAGAGTATCCTGACCAAAAGACGATCTGATAGTAAAGGGTATCTTTCTTTAAAGGTTCATCCTTTTTTGTCTGTGGTTGAACAGCAGGAAGATCCAAATAAGAAAGGAATGTTTCAAACGATTTGGTAGCAGCTGCGTAATCTTTCTTATCTAAGTAAAAGTTACCACCTTCAATGAAAGAATTACGGCAGTTAAGCAGATTCAAACGGATATCCTTTGCGTACTTTGGTTTTACTTTCCCTTTTGCATTTGGACGATTATCAATTTCGTAACATTTCAAGAAATATTCGTATTCACTCGTAATGCTGTTGAAAAGAGTAGCAGGATCATAGTTTTGTTGCAAAGCTTTATTCTTGTATTCTTTCTCATAACGCTTTGCCATGATCATACCGGCCGTGTACCATGTCTTAGCCAGGTCTTTTGTGTCATCATGAGTAAGAGCCGGTGTAATTTCATTCACAGCACCGTTGAAATCAGGATTTTCGGCTGTAGCCTTAGTCCAAGCTCGTGTAACATTTCCCTTTTGTGCATTCGCTCCACCTACCATGGCAAGCAAAGCAACCATCATAATTAATTTTCTCATATACAATTTGTTTATATTAATCAATGGAACCATTTATCCTTCAGTCTCAACAATTGTTTCTGATGTCAGTTCTTCTTCAGATTCAGATAGTACTTTACATACAGAACCGATCTCGTCACCTCGTTTCTCCAGATTAATCAGCCGGACACCCTGAGTAGCACGTCCCATGATACGAAGATCTTTTACAGATGTTCGAATGGTGATTCCCGACTTATTAATAATCATCAAGTCATTATCGTCCGTAACGCTCTTTATAGAAACAAGGTAGCCTGTCTTTTCCGTAACGTTAATCGTTTTGACACCCTTTCCACCACGGTTAGTAATTCGATAATCATCGATGAAAGAACGTTTTCCATATCCCTGTTGAGAAACAACAAGAATAGATTCTTTCTCCAGATCTTTGATCACGATCATTCCCACAACTTCGTCTTCGTCACCATCAAGAGTCATACCACGCACACCGGTAGCCGTACGCCCCATGGTACGAACCGCACTTTCATGGAAACGAATAGCACGACCATTTCTATTGGCAAGTAGCACGTGACTGTCGCCGTTGGTCAGACGAACAGATATGACCTGATCATCTTCACGAATAGTAATTGCATTTACACCATTGGTACGAGGACGTGAATAAGCTTCAAGTAAGGTCTTCTTGATAACACCTTGTTTTGTGCAAAACAACAGATAGTGTGAATTAATAAATTCTTCATCATCCAGTTTCTTTACACGAACAAATGCATTTACTTTATCGTCAGCATCAATATTCAACATGTTTTGGATCGCACGTCCCTTCGATGTTTTGGTTCCTTCAGGTATCTCATACACTTTGAGCCAGAAGCACTTACCCTTTTGAGTAAAGAACATCATCGTAGCATGCATTGATGCCGGATAGATATATTCAACAAAATCTTCATCGCGGGTCACTGATCCTTTTGAACCAACCCCACCTCTGTTTTGAGCATGGAACTCTACCAGCGGCGTACGTTTGATGTATCCGCAATGAGAAATCGTGATGATCATTTCATCATCAGCATAGAAGTCTTCCGGATTGAAATCTTCAGAAGCATAGATAATTTCGCTTCTTCTGGCATCACCATATTTTTCTTTGATTTCAAGTAATTCATCTTTGATGATACTCATACAAAGTTCATTATTCTCAAGGATCTCATGGTAATATTGAATTGTCTTCATCAGCTCTTCATATTCAGCATGCAATTTGGTTTGCTCCAAACCAGTGAGCTGACGCAGACGCATTTCTACAATCGCAGCCGATTGCTCTATGCTCAGAGAGAAACGCTGCATCAATCGTTCTTTGGCTTCATCTGGACTTTTTGATGATCGGATAATTGCAATTACCTCATCAATGTTATCAGAAGCGATAATCAATCCTTCGAGAATATGCGCCCTCTTTTCAGCCTGTGCCAATCTGTATCTTGTACGGCGAATCACCACCTCATGACGATGCTCAACAAAGAGAGAGAGCATATCTTTCAGGTTGAGCATGCGCGGACGTCCTTTCACCAAAGCAATGTTGTTAACACTGAAAGAACTTTGCAATGCTGTAAGTTTGAATAACCTGTTGAGTACAACACCCGAATTAGCATCTTTCTTAATGTCAATCACAATACGCATTCCGTCTTTGTCTGTCTCATCATTGACATTTGAGATACCGTCAATTCTTTTATCGGACACCAGATCAGCAATGTACTTGATTAGTTCAGCCTTGTTTACGTTATAAGGAAGCTCAGTGACAACAATCTTTTCACGGTTATTCTCCACTTCGATTTCCACTTTTGAACGGATAACGATTCTTCCTCGTCCTGTTTCAAAAGCATCTTTCACTCCGGAATATCCATATATTAAACCACCGGTAGGAAAATCAGGAGCTTTCACGTAATGCATCAAACCCTCAATACTAATTTCGTGATTGTTGATGTAAGCCACTGTACCATCAATAACTTCAGTCAAGTTGTGAGGCGCCATATTGGTTGCCATACCTACCGCAATACCGGATGCACCATTGACCAATAAATTGGGAAAACGACACGGTAATATAACCGGTTCTTTCAATGTGTCATCAAAATTGAGTGTGAAGTCAACCGTATCTTCATCGATATCGCGAAGCATCTCTTCAGCCAGTTTCGAAAGACGAGCTTCCGTATAACGCATTGCAGCGGGACTATCACCGTCCACCGAACCAAAGTTTCCTTGTCCGTCCACCAATAAATAGCGCATAGACCATTCCTGAGCCATACGCACCATTGCATAGTATACAGAAGAATCACCATGTGGGTGATACTTACCAAGCACTTCACCGACAATACGCGCTGACTTCTTATGTGGTTTGTCAGACATATTGCCCAGTTCATTCATTCCAAAAAGGATTCTACGGTGCACAGGTTTAAAACCATCTCTTACATCAGGTAATGCACGAGCCACAATCACTGACATAGAGTAGTCAATGTAGGCAGACTTCATTTCATCTTCGATGTTGATCTGTATGATCCTATCTTCATCGATTCTATCTTCTTCTTCAGCCATTTAAAATTTCAATATTAATTAAAGCATGTCTTGTAGTCAAAAAAACTAGGTAAAAATACAGCTTTTTATTCAATCAAGAAAGCTTTTTCACACAAATTCTCTGTTTCCGATTTTTTAGCAAGACATCGCGGTTATATCCGATTGATAATCTCTATCTTTGTAGGATAATTATAAATTCACCTGATATGGATAAAAAGTTTTCAAGAAAAGCAAATGAGATTCTTGAATACAGTCGAGAAGAAGCAGAGAGAATGGGAAACAACCTGCTTGAACCTGAACATATACTATTAGGAATCATACGAGACGGAAATAATAATGCTTGTGCTGCGCTTGACTCAATGATAAATATACCGAAGTTGAAATCATTTTTGGATACAATTCTCAAACAATCGCAGCAAGAAGACAATGCCGTTCCGCGGATTGAATTTCCTATGACCTATACAACTCAGCGCATATTACGGCTCAGTGGACTCGAATCACGCCTTCTTCACAAAGAAGAGATCGAGCCGGAACACATGTTGCTTGCGATACTAAAAGACGACAAAATCCCATCTTCGATTTATCTTTCGAAAGAGAACGTGAGTTACAATGACGTATTTGACTTTCTCTCTGGCGAGATTCAACCCAATCCGGATGACATGAAAGAGGAAAATGAGTTTCCTGGTTTTTATGGAGGATTGGAGATGCCTGATGACGACGATGAGATGGACGACGATGATAATGCGGACGATGGTAAGCTTTACTCCTCTTCTACCCCTTCTCCTTCTCAGACTCGTTTGTCAAGCGATAAAGGGAATAAAGGAAATACCGACACACCGGCATTGAACAACTTCGGAGTAGATATTTCGAAAGCTGCCGAAGAAGGACGGTTGGATCCTGTAGTGGGTCGCGAAGTGGAAATCGAACGGTTGGTACAGATTCTGAGCCGTCGCAAAAAGAACAATCCGGTGCTTATCGGCGAACCCGGAGTGGGTAAAACTGCGATTGTCGAGGGACTTGCACAACGTATTCTCTCCCGCAAAGTTTCCCGAATCTTGTACAACAAACGAATCGTTTCGCTGGATTTGGGACAGGTGGTAGCCGGTACAAAGTATCGCGGCCAGTTTGAGGAACGCATGAAAGCCGTCCTCAATGAGCTGACAGTGCATCCGGAAATCATTCTTTTTGTGGATGAGCTACATACTATTATGGGTGCGGGTAATGCGATGGGCAGTATGGATGCTGCCAATATGCTCAAACCGGCATTGTCGAGAGGCGAAATACAGATTATTGGAGCTACTACACTCGATGAATATCGGAAGAGTATTGAGAAGGATGGAGCCATGGAACGTCGTTTTCAAAAAATCATCGTTAACCCAACTTCTCCGGAAGAGACTCTGCAGATACTGAAGAATATCAAAGAGCGGTATGAAGATCATCACAATGTGACCTATACAGATGAGGCAATTCAAGCATGCGTTACTTTATCTGATCGTTATCTGAACGAGCGTTTCTTTCCGGATAAAGCCATTGACGCGCTAGACGAAGCAGGTGCTAAAGTTCACATCTCCTGCAACAATACATCGAAAGAGATCGAGGCACTGGAAGCTGAGATTGATGAAATAAACAGACAAAAGAAAGAAGCTGTCAAGAAGCAGATGTATGAAAAAGCGGCTGATTGCCGTGATCAGTATAACCAGATCAACGAAAAACTCGAAGCTGCCAAAAAAGCGTGGGAAGAGAGTCAAAAAGAGAATCGTGAGGAGGTTAATGAAGAAGTAGTTGCCAATGTCATTTCCATGATGTCGGGCATTCCGGTACAACGTGTAGCTCAGAGTGAAAGCGACCGGTTGTTGCGTATGGGCGACAAACTGAAAGCTTCGGTGATTGGTCAGGATGCTGCTGTAGAAACGGTTGTAAAGGCTATTCAACGCAGTCGCATCGGATTGAAAGATCCGAACAGACCGATAGGCTCCTTCTTATTTCTCGGTCCGACGGGTGTGGGTAAGACCTATCTGGCTAAAAAGCTTGCCAAAGAGATGTTTGACTCCGAAGATGCGTTGATTCGCCTGGATATGAGCGAATACATGGAAAAATTCAATGCATCCAAGCTGATCGGTTCGGCGCCGGGATATGTGGGATATGAAGAAGGGGGTCAGCTTACCGAAAAGATACGTCGCAAGCCCTACTCCATTATTCTGCTGGATGAGATTGAAAAGGCACATCCGGATGTATTCAACCTATTACTTCAGATTATGGACGACGGCAGAATTACCGATGCCCATGGAAAGACAATCAGTTTCAAGAATACGATCGTGATTATGACTTCCAATGTCGGTTCCAGACAGTTGAAAGATTTTGGCAACGGCATCGGTTTTGATACTAACAACGGATCTACCAACCGAATGTATGCTGAAGGAGTTATTAAGAAAGCGATGAATAAGACCTTCTCACCGGAGTTCTTAAATCGTATTGATGATATTATTAATTTTGAGCAACTCTCCGAGGAGTCTATCCGTCGTATTATCGATTTGGAAATCAATGTATTCCGCAACAGAATTGAAGAAAAAGGTTATAAATTGGAAGTCTCTGAAGAGATGAAACAGAAGATCTTCGAGAAGGGATTTGATATCCAGTTTGGTGCACGTCCGTTAAAACGGGCCATCCAACAATACATCGAAGATGAGATGACTGAAAAGATACTGAAGGGAGAAATCGTACCCGGCAATATTGTAAAGGTATAACCTTCACTCCTCCTATAAAGAGCCGCCATTCCGTCAAAGGAGTTGCGGCTCTTTCTCTTTCTGCTTCTTTTCCATCCAGCAGGTGACGTGCCTCGCTTCACTGCAGCGAAGTGAGAAGTACATGCGTTTGTATACAAAAACTCTTCAGGATCTCTTTCCCATTTCATCAGGACATTTTCAAAAAAACATCAGGACATTTGGATCGTTTCACATTCATGAAACGGAACAAACAACCTGATGTTTTTTTCCATTTATACGGACGAAAAAAGGGATTGATACGAATCTATCGTCAAGGAGTACGATCTGCTTCTGTGTGAGATGATTAGCGGCTTTCCAGCACCAAACCGTCATACGCCAAACTCACACCTTCGGGCAGTTGCTTATCAACGACAGCATGTAGCCCCAGCTCGTGACTCATGTGAATCAGGTATGCTTTCTTTGGCGCTATGCGTGCAATCTTCTCAAGAGCCTGCTCCAGATTCTGGTGCGAGAGATGCTCTTTGACACGAAGTGCGTTGATAATCAAAATATCCAGACCTTTCAATTTGTCGTATTCCTCTTCCGGAAGGTCCTTTACATCTGTCATATATGCCATGTTGTTGATGCGGTAGCCGAGGATAGGCAGCTTGTAATGCATCACCCGAATGGGATGAATTTCAACATTTCCAACTGTAAACGGACGCATCGTCACCTCTTTCAGATTGAAATTGGGCACACCCGGATAGCGGTTTTCTCGAAAGCAATAAGGTACACGCTGCTTTAAGTTTTCAAGCATATAGTGCTCTGCATACAGGTCGAGTGCTTTGTGATAACAGAAAGGGCGCAGATCATCCAAACCTCCCACATGGTCAAAATGCTCATGCGTAATCAACACGCCATCGAGTTTGGAAGGACAATAGTTAAGTGTCTGTTGACGTAGATCCGGACCGCAATCAATCAGCAGAGTGGTTTCCTCTACTTCGACAATCGCAGCGCATCTCAGTCGCTTATCTTTTGGATCAGTGGATCTGCACACCTCACAATGACATCCCACAGAGGGAACTCCGGTCGAGGTACCGGTACCTATAAACGTAATCTTCATGCTAACTATCAGACATAAATTACTTCCGGTTTTAACCGGATTGCAAATTGCTTTTCCACTGCAAAAATAACCGCATTGGCCAGTTGAATGATATCGATTGCTTCCGCATCGCCGGTATTCACCAGTACCAACGGCTGCTTTTCATAGACAGCGGCACGACCCAACTCCCGTCCTTTCCAACCCGTCTGTTGAATGAGCCAGGCAGCCGGTATCTTTACTCCGGCTTCTGCCGGATACGAAGGGATAGTAGGATAGTCGTTTTTCAGTGCGTCAAACAGTTCGTAAGGAACGATAGGGTTCATAAAATAGCTCCCTGCATTGCCAAGAACCTTCGGATCGGGCAGCTTCTCCTGACGAATACGGATGATATGATCGCGCACTTTCTGAAGGGTAATCTCTTCGTTCGCACCAAAAGCAGCAGAGATATTACCATACGAGAGATTAAGGATAGGATGTTTCCTTAGTTCATATGACACATGGGTTACAATATATTGATTCTTCAACGAGTTCTTGAAAATACTGGAACGATAGCCATAGTTACAATCCTCGTTGTTGAATATCCGTTCGCTGTAGTCGTTTCGGTTGATGGTATATACCTTGCTGATAATATCCTTCGCTTCCACTCCATACGCACCAATGTTTTGAATGGCAGAGGCACCCACTTCGCCGGGAATCAGCGATAGATTTTCCGCTCCACCCCATCCATGGGCTACTACATAAGCGACAAACTCATCCCATATCATACCGGCTCCAACCTTCAGACAGATACTTTCCTCCTCCTCTTCCACCACTTCTATCCCCTGAATAGCCGAATGAAGGACTGTTCCCTCAAACAGCGGGTGGGTAAAAAGCAGGTTGCTCCCACCTCCTATCTGCAATATCTGCTCATCAGAAGAGCAAGAACGAAGGAACTGCTGAAGTTCGGCAACAGATGAATACTCCACGAAACATCTGGCTACCGCCTTCATCCCAAAGGTGTTATATTGGAGGAGAGAGAAATCTTGTTCGATGCGCATATACATAGTCTCAATAAAAGAAAGCTGTCTCACAAATCAATCTTCTGATCAGCGGGACAGCTTTCAAGTGTGTTGATAAAAAGATCGATTATTTCTTTGCGTCAGCCATCAACTTTTGTTGCCATTTCCAAGCAGAAGCCAATGTATCTTCGACAGTTTCAGTTGCATTCCAGCCAAGTACAGTGTTCGCCTTTACCGGATCAGCCCATACCTGTTCGATATCTCCTTCACGTCTTCCAACAATCTTGTAGTTTACTTTGACGCCGGTCACTTTCTCAAATGTATTTAATATTTCAAGTACAGAAAGTCCACGACCAGTACCCAGGTTGAAGATTTCAACCGGCTCCAGACACTTATCCTGAATCATACGATCGACAGCAATGACGTGTGCCTTAGCCAGATCGACAACATTGATATAGTCGCGGATACATGAGCCGTCAGGTGTGTTATAGTCATCACCATAGACACTTAACTGTTCGCGTATGCCGGCAGCAGTCTGAGTAACAAACGGCAGGAGGTTTTGAGGCACTCCGTTTGGCAATTCACCGATGATAGCGGTTGGATGTGCTCCGATGGGGTTAAAGTAACGAAGAATGATGCTCTTGAATGTCGCTCCGGAGGTGATTGTATCATGAATGATATCCTCGCAGATTGCTTTTGTATTGCCATAAGGAGACATTGCTTTTTTGCGTGGAGCAGACTCAGTAACAGGAAGATATTCCTTATCCGGCTGACCATACACGGTACAAGAAGAAGAAAATACAAATCCTTTTACGTTGTACTTAGGCATTAATTCCATCAGATTAACGACAGACACGAGGTTGTTATGATAATATTTAAGCGGCATCTTCACCGATTCGCCAACAGCTTTATAAGCGGCAAAGTTAATAACCCCCAGGATTCCCGGATACTCAACAAAGAGACCTTCGAGAGCAGCCTTATCACATAAGTCCATCTCTTTAAAAGCGGGACGAATACCTGTGATTTTTTCAATACCATCCAACACCTCTATTGTTGAGTTAGAAAGATTATCGATAATAACAACTTCATATCCTGCGTTCTGAAGCTCCACAGCTGTGTGAGAGCCGATGTAACCAGTACCACCGGTTACTAAGATTCTACCTTTTGACATAATTATTCTGTATATTATTGTACATTGATCACAAACTTTTGGGATATCGCTTTGCCTTTATATAATCGTTGATTTTAAGCACCAGAGGCACTCTGTCGTCTGCAGAGGCTAAGCCTAGCCATTCTGATGGTGTCATAAGAACGTTTACCTTCACTTTGGTCTGAGCGAGAAGCACGTTGATCATTTCTGTGATCGTGTAGCACACTTTCTCGTTCAGAAGGTCCTGTTGATAGATTTTTTCAACAAACATTTCAACATAGTTGAATATATCCGGATGAACTGCCCACATATTGATGGAAGCGATACTTTTACCATCTATTTCTGTGCGTTTATTGTCTTTGTTTTTGTACACCACATTTCCGCCAATCGTTTCAACTTCAAGATGATCAACGATCGAACTTAGATTGTTATGATCATCCATCACACAAATACCTCTCGTTAAAGGAGAGGTTTCTGAAAGCGTTTTGCTCAGTTCAAAAGCTACATTGAAATAGTTGGAGGGTGATACTTTAGTCACTGCGTCAGCAAGAATCTCAAAGCTCTCTTTTCCGTAAAAGTCTTCCGCATTTACGATTCCAAAAGGAGTTTGAAGCATCTCTCTACCTGCCCACAAAGCACATATCGAACTCCACGGATAGGGTGCTTTGATCTTATTGCCCGGATCGGCATTGTTTTTATCTTGGATGAGATATTCCACAGCGATACGTCCTTCATACTTTGAGAGTACAAACTCTTTAAATTCTTTTTCAAAGGCGGAATAGATGACAAAGATAATCTTTCCAAATCCAGCCCTGCAAGCATCGAAGACGGTATAGTCAAGTATCGTTTCGCCATTAGGGCCAATACTCTCCTGTTGCCTCATTCCACCATATTTATTGCCAAGACCGGCAGCTAAAACAAACAGCGTTGGTTTTATCATAATATAACGACCAGATTAAGACGCAAAGATACTCTTTCTAAAGAACAAAAAATAGTTGTATTCAATTTTTTTACAAAAGAATACAACTATAATCTCGATTGATAAGCTCCGGGGAACTATACTATCCCGGCAAACCCCATGAATGCCATGGCAAGTAAACCGGCGGTAATCAAGGCTATTGGAAAACCTTGCAACCCTTTGGGGACATTATTCAGTGACAACTGCTCGCGAATACCCGCAAACAGTATTAAAGCCAATGAAAAGCCGATTGCTGTTGAAAAAGCAAATACGACTGATTCAAGCAGATTATACTCTTTCTGAATGACCAGAATAGCAACACCCAGCACACAGCAGTTTGTCGTGATCAGGGGAAGAAATACTCCTAATGCCTGGTAGAGTCCCGGAGAGGTCTTTTTCATGATAATCTCAACCATCTGAACCAAGGCGGCAATGATCAGGATAAACGCCAGCGTCTGCAGGAACTCAAGTCCCAGCGGATTCAGCACATAAATCTGTGTCAGATAAGTCACTATTGTTGAAAGTGTCAACACAAAAGTTACTGCGGCACCCATGCCGATAGCCGTGTCAATCTTCTTGGATACTCCGAAAAACGGACAGATTCCCAAAAACTGAGCCAGTACGATGTTATTTACAAAGACGGCTGCGATAAACATCATTATATAGTACATACTCTCTTGTTTTATTTGT
>JAQUZH010000038.1:0-7613 GCA_028691445.1 Bacteroidales bacterium
ATCTGAAGGATGGCACCATCTCTTACTATGATGCACGTATCGTTAATGATCTGGACGGCGGACCGGATATTTTATCGTTAGATTCTTATAAAAGCCTCTCTGTAGAAGATCTCAAGAATGATGAAGAGATATACAACAGCTATTTCACCCCGGGGGTAAAAGCGAAGTTGAAAGATCAGGAAGGTAAGTTTCAACGGATATTGGAACCGCTGGAAGGGGATGCCAATCCGATTGTAAGGATTGTGCATTGGAAAAAGGATGTGTAGATAGCTTTACCTTACACTTTCTTCAACTTCATATATATAGAGCTACCGACATACGTTCCTTTGGAAAGAGAGCAGAATATATTGAAACTCTTTTTTAATGAAAAGGGAAACAAGTTGAAAAAAAGACTATTTTTGCTCCACTTTATTTTAATACCCTTTTATGAAAAGAATTATATCTCATCCTGTATTACCGGTTTCCGAAGGGGAACCGACGACTTTCCTTTTTAATGGAGTTCAGGTTTCAGCCATCAAAGGCTTTACAATAGCGGCTGCTTTACATCAGGCTGGCTTTCCGGTGCATAGCCATAGCGTGAGGGGGCGAAGCCGTTCGCTCAACTGTGGTATCGGTAAATGTGGTGCGTGCGAAATGATGGTGGATGGGGAAACAAAGCGGATCTGCATCACCAAAGTGGATGGCGTGCGGGAGGTAATTGAAGCGAAGGAACAAAACTTTATTCCCGAACAGCGGGTGGATGCGGATGATGAACCGATTCCGGTGTATCGCACGGATGTGGCGATTGTAGGGGCCGGCCCTGCCGGACTGGCTTGTCGGGAGACACTGAAAGAACTGGGGATTCATTCGATTGTGGTGGATAGCAATGATCATATTGGCGGACAGTTTCTGATGCAGACGCATGCGTTCTTTTTCTTTGAGAAGGAGAAGCGATTTGGCGGGATGAGGGGATTTGATATTGCCCGTACCTTGGCGGGGGAGAGCCAGGAGGGTATCTTCTTGAATTCTACTGTTTGGGATATCCTGGATGACGGACGGATTGCCGTGAAGGATCTGAAGAATAAACGTAACTTTTATATCGAACCGCAGGCATTGGTGGTTGCCACCGGTGCTGTGCCTTTTATGCCTGCTTTTGAGAATGATGACGTGCCGGGGGTCTATACTGCAGCGGTGGTACAGAAGATGATGAACACGGAATTTACTTTACTGGGTAAGAATGTGCTGACGGTGGGAGCGGGAAACATTGGTTATCTTACTTCGTATCAGTTGATGCAGGCGGGTGCCAATGTGAAGGCGATCATCGAGGCGATGCCTCGTGAAGGTGGCTTTCCGGTACAGGCTAACCGTGTGCGACGTCTGGGCATTCCTGTCATGACATCGCATCTGTTGCTCCGGGCAATCCCTAATGAGGATTATTCGGGAATAACGGGGGCTGTGATTGCGGAGTGTGCGAACTTTAAAGCGATTCCGAGTACTGAAATGGTGTTGGATGGGATCGATGCGATCAATATTTGTACCGGACTGCTTCCTGACAATCAGTTGCTTTCGAAAGGGGAATTGTATTTTGGCAGGAAGTGTGTGGGCATTGGTGATGCGGTACGTATCGGCGAAGGGACAACAGCGGTGTTGCGTGGCAAACAGGCAGCATACGAGTTGGCACAGGAATTGGGCGTGCGTTATGATTATCAGACTTTTTTGAATGTATCGAAGGAGTATATTGAGTCGCAACAGCATCCGGTACGGATCAAGGAGAAACCTTCGCAGCCGGAGAGTGAAAGGGCTATCCGTAAACCGTTTGTCGTATTGGACTGTCTCTATGGTTTTGCTTGTAACCCGTGTGCGTTTGCGTGTAAGTATGGAGCTATTACGAAGAGTTCGGCGGCTACTACTCCTGAGATCGATTATTCGAAGTGTATCGGTTGTATGGATTGTGTGTCCCAGTGTCCCGGACTGGCGATATTCGGTTATGATCTGAGCAGACAGTTGCTGACATTGCCTTTGGAGTTTGATGTGAAAGAGGGCTGTGAGGTGTGGCTGGTTGATGATACCGGTTTGCGTATTGATGAGGGTGTGGTGGAAAAGATTGTGAAAAAGAATACCAAGACCAATCTGGCGCGGATCAAAGTGGCTCATCTGGAAGGAGAAAATCTGACCCAGATTACCGGTTTTATTCCTAAAGAGATCTATACTGAAAAGCTCTCTCTGAAACCTTATGTAGAGAGTGAGGCTGAGGGCTTTGTCTGTCATTGTGAAGATGTAAGCATGAGTGACTTGCTGGAAATGATTGGTAACCGGAAGTTTATTTCGATCGATGAGGTCAAACATGTGACCCGGTTGGGCATGGGACCTTGTCGTGGCAAGCGTTGCATCTCCCGCTTGCGGATGAAACTGCGGGAGAAAGGTATCGAACTAGTGGGCGATGCTACGCCAAGGGCTCCGATGTCTACCCGTATGTTGATGAAAGATATCTATCCGAAACAGGGGAAACTGGAGTGCTATACGGTAGATGCGGCGAAAGAGGTGAGAGAGACCGAGGTGCTGATAGCAGGGGGCGGTATTGCGGGTAGTGCTCTTTACCGCTATTTTGCGGAGGCGGGTAAGAAAACGGTCCTGGTGAATGTGGACAGAGGGGCTTCCTGGCGTGCGATTGGGGGCGGAAGACCGGCGTTCTCGGTACCTGAACTGTCGGAGATCGCTGTGCATAATCAGGAGATTTTCAAGGAGATTCAGCAGGAGTATAATATTCATTACAGGGAAACACGGTATATCACTTTTGCGCATGATGAGGCTACTTATCGTTCGCTGGAAAACTCTTGCGCATGGTCGAATGCGTATCTGATCGATAAGAAAGATTTTGTAAAAGAGATCTCTCCCTACTTTAATCCGAATCAAAAGACCTATTTTGCGGCGCAGGTGTCGCAGCATTGCTGGCAGGCTTCACCGGGAAGGGTGGTCGACTATATTCGCTGGAAGGGGAATGAACATGGTGGTGTCTTGATGGAAGATACACGGGTGGTGGAAGTGCATAAGGAGGGCGAGAAGTTTCATGTGTTACTGATGACGCACGATCATAAGTATGTGGAGTATAGATGTGAGCACTTTGTAAACGCATTGGGCTATAATGCGGAGCATTTTGCACGGATGTTGGGATTGTACACCGGACTCTATTCGGTGAAACATCAGGCGTTGATCACGCAACGGTTGCCGCGCCTCGGCAAGGAGGGGGATATTCTGGATATGTTGATTGACAGACGGAAGCGGAATGACTTTTCCGCAGTCTATGGTCAGCAGTTTGCCGAGACGGGACAGATTATCGCGTGCGCGTCACCGGCTGTCGATGCGAAGGATTCGATTCATCGTTTTGATGATCTGAAGTTTAACACCCGGGCTTTCATGGAGATTGTTTCAGAAGTGTTTGCTGAATGGATACCTGCCATGGCTTCTGTGCCGTTGCAGTCGACATGGTCCGGCTATTATGTCGAACCACGTTATATCATTGATCCGGCCAATGGCTTGTTTGTGGGTATGCAGGGGCATGGTTTTATGCTTTCGCAGTATCTTGCCAAACTCTATGTGGATAAGGTGATGGACCGGATCGTGCCGGAGTTCATGCAACGGCTCACTCTTGAAGGAGAGGGTATTAGTGAAAAGGCTTTCAAATGATTGCTTTGTTTTCTGATTAAAAAAGCGTACCTTTGCACGCTCAAATAAAAAGTCAGAATGATTACTGTCACAGATTTATCTATCCAATTTGGTAAAAGGGTTTTATTTCAGGATGTGAACCTCCGGTTCACGAGTGGTAACTGCTATGGAATTATCGGCGCGAATGGTGCCGGAAAGTCCACGTTTCTCCGTATGCTTAGTGGCGATCTGGATCCAACCAGAGGCTCTATTAAGTTTGGAACGGGCGAACGTCTTTCCATCTTGAAACAGGACCACTTTGAGTTTGATGAATGTACGGTTATGGATACCGTTATGATGGGACATACCGTGCTGTGGTCTATCATGAGAGAGAAGGACGCGTTGTATGCCAAAGAGGATTTCTCGGATGCAGACGGTATTCGGGCTTCTGAACTCGAAGAGAAATTTGCCGAGCTTGATGGCTGGAATGCAGAGAGCAATGTGGCTACTTTGCTGAGCGGCTTGGGAATCAAAGAGGATCTGCACTACATGCTGATGAAGGATGTAAGCGCCAAGGAGAAGGTGCGTGTGCTACTTGCTCAGGCTCTGTTTGGCAAACCGGATAACTTGTTGCTGGATGAGCCGACCAATGACTTGGACATCGAGACGGTGATGTGGCTGCAGGACTATCTGGCTAATTTTGAAAATACGGTGTTGATTGTGTCGCACGACCGTTATTTCCTGGATTCTGTGTGTACGCATACGATTGATATTGACTACGGAAAGATTAATCTCTATTCCGGTAACTATAGTTTCTGGTATGAATCAAGTCAGCTGGCTCTCCGTCAGCAGGCAAACCAAAATAAGAAGGCGGAAGAGAAGAAAAAGGAATTGGAAGAGTTTATCCGCCGTTTCAGTGCCAATGTGGCTAAGTCCAAACAGACGACAAGCCGTAAGAAGATGCTCGAAAAGCTGAATATCGAAGATATCAAACCTTCTTCCAGAAAATATCCGGGTATCATCTTTACTCCGGATCGCGAACCGGGTAATGTGGTGTTTGAAGCACATGGACTGGGTTGTAGTATTGAGGGCGAACGGCTCTTTAAAGACGTGAACTTCTCCGTGGAGAAAGATGATAAGATCGTCTTCCTCTCAAAAGATCCAAGAGCCATGACTGCTTTCTTTGAGATTATCAACGGGGAGATGCATGCCGATGAGGGCACATTTGATTGGGGTGTGACTATTACCAAGGCGTATCTGCCTCTGGATAATTCGAAGTTCTTTGATACGGATCTGAACTTGCTGGACTGGCTGGCTCAATACGCCGAACCGGGAATGAATGATGTTATTCTGAAAGGCTTCCTGGGTAAAATGTTGTTTTCAGGCGAGGAGATTCTCAAGAAAGCATCTGTGATTTCGGGAGGTGAAAAGATTCGTTGTATGATCTCACGCATGATGCTTAAGAATGCAAACTGTCTGGTGCTTGACTCTCCGACCAATCACTTGGATATGGAGTCTATTCAGGCTTTCAATAATACGCTGAAACAATTTAGAGGTAACATCTTGATGTCTTCTCATGACCATGAGTTTATTCAGACGGTTTGTAATCGTGTGATTGAGCTCACTCCAAACGGTATTATTGATAAGATGATGGAATATGATGAGTATATCGTTAGTCCACAGATTAAAGAGCTGCGCGAAAAGATGTATGGTCGTAAATAAAGAGAGGCAATTACAATTACCCGTTATTCGTTTGCGTTCGTTCTTTTAAAATTCTTTCCAGTAGAAACATCTCGTCGCGTAGCTTGGCTGCCTCTTGAAATTCAAGTTTGCTCGCAGCAGCTTCCATTGCTTTGCGTGTCTTTTCAATTTGTTTCTTTAAGGAAGGAAGATCTTTATAGATGGCCATCGCTTCGGCGGCGGCCATTATTTTTTCTTCTTTTTCGACAGCCATGAGTATTGGATCATACTCCGGCGTTATCGGAAGCGGCTTGGGCTTCTTGATAGCTTGAGGAGTGATGTGGTTCTCTTCATTGTATTTTATCTGTTTCTCACGTCTCCGCTCAGTCTCTTCTATGGTCTTTCGCATGCTTTCCGTCATCTTGTCGGCATACATGATCACTCTCCCGTGGAGGTTACGAGCGGCGCGTCCAGCTGTTTGAGTAAGCGAACGGTGCGAACGGAGAAATCCTTCTTTATCGGCATCAAGTATGGCAACCAGCGACACTTCGGGAAAGTCGAGTCCTTCGCGCAGCAGGTTGACGCCGATCAATACGTCAAAGAGACCTTGCCGTAGTTGATCCATGATCTCGATGCGAGCCAGCGTCTCCACATCGGAATGAATATAACGACAGCGTACACCCAACCGCTCGAGGTAGGTATTTAATTCTTCTGCCATTCGTTTGGTCAGAGTCGTCACTAATACCCGTTCGTCTTTTTCTACCCGTATCGCGATCTCTTCCATGAGGTCGTCAATCTGGTTGAGACTCGGACGTATCTCTATGGGAGGGTCTAGCAGTCCGGTGGGGCGCACTACCTGTTCGACGACAACACCTTCACAGCGGTTTAGTTCATAGTCTGCCGGGGTGGCGCTGACATATATTGTCTGTTTGTTGAACCCTTCAACCTCCTCAAACTTCAGCGGACGGTTATCAAATGCCGCCGGAAGCCTGAATCCATACTCGATAAGTGTAGACTTGCGCGAGTGGTCGCCTCCATACATGGCTCGTATCTGAGGGATGGTCACGTGACTCTCATCAATAACGACCAAAAAGTCTTCGGGAAAGAAGTCCAACAAGCAGAACGGACGCGTGCCCGGGTTACGTCCATCAAAGTAACGTGAGTAGTTTTCAATACCGGAGCAGTGCCCGATCTCGCGGATCATCTCCAGGTCATAGGTTGTCCGTTCCTCGATGCGTTTAGCTTCGAGTGGCTTGCCAATTTCCCTGAAATACTCAATCTGATGTCCCAGATCAAGTTCAATCTCCTGAATAGCCCGGTTGATGCGTTCCTGTGTGGTTACAAAAAGGTTGGCCGGATAGATGTTAAACTCGTTAAAGGTCTCTTCACGGGTAGCGTTAAGCGGATCGATGCGTTCGATGCTTTCTATCTCATCGCCCCAGAAGATGACGCGTATGATATAGTCGGCATAAGCAAGAAAAATATCGACCGTATCGCCCTTCACACGAAAGTTTCCGCGGTTCAGTTCGGTTTCGTTTCGCGAATAAAGACTGGCAACCAACAGTCTGAGAAAGTTTTGACGCGTGATCTTCTGTCCTTTATGGACGGAAATAACGCTGCTGTGAAAATCTTCCGGATTGCCGATACCATAGAGGCAAGAGACTGAGGAGACAACAAGTACGTCGCGTCGTCCGGAAAGAAGCGACGAGGTAGTGGCTAACCGTAACTTTTCAATCTCGTCGTTGATGGAGAGATCTTTCTCTATGTAGGTGCCTGTTGTGGGAATGTAGGCTTCCGGTTGGAAATAATCATAATAGGAGACGAAGTACTCGACCGCATTGTCTGGAAAGAAACCCTTAAACTCACTATATAGCTGTGCGGCGAGTGTTTTATTGTGACTGAGGACCAGCGTCGGTCGATTCACGCGTTCGACAACATTGGCAACCGTAAAAGTCTTGCCTGATCCGGTGACACCCAGCAAAGTCTGATAAGGAATGTCCGATTCCAGACCCTTTACCAATTGATTAATGGCTTCGGGTTGATCGCCGGTGGGCTGGTAGGAAGAGACTATCTTGAAATCCATGAGGATGAGAAATTTTGGTAAAAGTACGATATATAATGGAAATAATGACTACTTTTATCGCTTTAAACAGAATCGCAACATAAAAAGATCAGAAGAACCTATGATGTGGAATGAGACAATGGAGGCTTTGAGTGCTGATGAAATGCATAAACTGCAAAGTATCAGACTTAAGAGGGTAGTGGAACATGTCTATGCTAATACCCCTTTTTACAGAAAAAAGATGATGGAG
>JAQUZH010000038.1:7623-16977 GCA_028691445.1 Bacteroidales bacterium
CCGGGATGAGCCGCATCCAAAATTGGCACCTGCTACTATAACATCACCGGGGTTTACCGCCCGGGCAAACGCAATATCAATATCTTCCATCAATGATATAGATGATATTGTCAAACTTCCTTTTACAACCAAAGATGACTTACGTAATAATTATCCTTTCGGACTCATGGCAGTTCCGATGTCGGAAATTGTCCGTATTCATGCCTCTTCGGGCACGACCGGTCGTCCGACGGTAGTAGGTTATACACGCCGCGATATCACGGCGTGGTCCGAATGTCTGGCACGCTGTTTTACAGCCTATGGTGCGACAAAACATGATTTGTTTCAGGTGTCATACGGCTATGGCTTGTTTACCGGCGGACTGGGAGCTCATTATGGTGCGGAACACATTGGTGCTTCGGTCATACCGATGTCCAGTGGTAACACACAAAAACAGGTACAGATCATGCATGACTTTGGTTCAACGGCATTATGCTGTACACCTTCCTATGCACTCTTTATTGCAGATTACATCAAAGATTCAGGGGTACCAAGAGATGAGTTCAAACTGAAAATAGGCATCTTTGGAGCTGAACCGTGGACGGAAAATATGCGTCGCGAGTTGGAGCAGAAACTGGAGATCAAAGCGTATGATATCTATGGCTTAAGCGAGATAGCAGGTCCCGGCGTAGGTTTTGAATGTGAATGTCAGAATGGCACTCACCTAAATGAGGATCACTTTTATCCAGAAACAATCGATCCTGTCACTTTCGAACCGGTGAAAGACAAAGAAGGGGAATTGGTCTTTACTCATCTTACCAAAGAAGGTATGCCTTTGCTTCGTTACCGTACCAAAGATCTTACCCGTCTTCATTATGGCACCTGCGAGTGTGGCCGCACATTAGTTAAGATGGATCGTATCCTCGGTCGTTCCGATGATATGTTGATCATCCGTGGCGTCAATGTCTTCCCATCGCAGATAGAAAGTGTGATCTTGGAGATGCCTGAGTTTGAACCTCATTATGAGATATATGTAGATCGAATCAATAATCTGGATATCATGGAGCTGAAAGTTGAGACTCGCCCCGATGCCTATTCAGACAATATGAACGACATTCTTGCGTTAAATAAGAAACTCTCTTCCCGGTTGAACAGTGTTTTAGGTATAGCCGTAAAAGTAAAGATCGTAGAACCTCGCTCGCTGGAGAGAAGTACCGGAAAAGCAAAACGGGTATTTGACAATAGAAAACTTAAATAATTACATTCAAATAGCAGCTGCAATGATAGCAAAACAGATTTCTGTCTTCCTGGAAAACAAATCAGGAAGACTTACAGAGGTTACTTCTCTCTTGGGAGAAGCCGGAATAAACCTTACAGCTTTCAGTATTGCTGAAAACTCTGAGTTTGGCATTCTTCGTATGATAGTATCCGATCCTGAAAAGGCTTATAAGATTTTAAAGGACGCGCATTTTGCCGCTAAACAGACAGATGTACTCTGCCTGAGTTGCCCCAATACACCGGGTGCCTTGGCAACGGCATTAAAACTACTTTCAGATAAAGGTGTTTTCTTTGAATACATGTACGCTTTTGCCAATGGTGAAACAGCGAATGTAATTATCAGACCGGATGACATTGAAAGTTCCATCAAAATATTGCAGGATGCGAAACTTCAATTGCTTGCTGCCAGTGATCTTTATCGACTGTAATTAGAAGAGTGGAAGGAAGATAAAGAGTTCTCTCTTTGTCTTCCTATCTGGCTCTTTTTTACCCTCTTCCGGTTAAAAACAATGAATTGCTTTCTCAATTCAAAGCGATTGTCTAACTTTGCACTTTATTTGCGAACAATGAAAGGAAACTATTTCTATATCCTTGTTTTACTGTTGATTCTTACCTCTTGCGGAGAGTATAACAAGCTTCTCAAGAGCAATGATTATAATCTGAAATATGATTATGCTCATAAGTATTATCAATCAGGAAGATATACACGTGCTATTACTTTGTTTGAAGAGTTGGCGCCTGTTTTTAAAGGAAAAGAAAAAGGCGAAGAGTCGCTCTATATGTTAGCTAAGTCGTATGAAAAAAGGAAAGACTTTGTGATGGCATCGCATTATTACACCAACTATTATACGGCATATCCGAAAGGGAAATATAGTGAGGACGCACGTTATAACGCTGCTTATTGCTATTATAAAGATGTACCCGATCCGCGTTTGGATCAGTCATCGACCTTTCAGGCGCTTGAAGAGTTGCAGACTTTCCTGGAGTATTACCCAAGGAGCGAAAAAGCCGATCAGGCTAGAGAGTTGCTTTTTGAATTACAGGAACAACTTGCTGAGAAAGCATTGAATAATGTGAAGCTCTACTATAACTTGGGCAATTATCTCGGAAATAATTACTTGTCTGCCATCGTTACAGCGAAAAATGCTTTGCAGGAGTATCCTTATTCAAAATACAAGGAAAACTTCTCATATTATATCCTGAGGGCAAAGTTTGCTATGGCTGAACAGAGTGTAGAGGAAAAGAAAGAAGACCGTTTTCGTGATGTGATAGATGAGTATTACGCATTTATCAATGACTATCCCGAGTCGGCTAATCTGAACGAGGCGAAGTTGATGTTTGAGAAATCTTCGAAGAAAATTACTAAAGATACAAAAAAAGAACAATAAATGGACTACAAAAAAACAAATGCTCCGAGTAATACAATTACCAGAGATGTGGTATCTCTTTCTGAACCTGTTGGAAACAGATATGAGATGGTGGAAATTATTGGTAAACGCGCAAATCAGATTGCTGTTGAGATGAAGACTGATCTTCAAAAGAAATTGCAGGAGTTTGCATCTTATAATGACAATTTGGAGGAAGTGTTTGAAAATAGAGAACAGATCGAAATCTCCCGCTATTACGAGAGATTGCCAAAACCTGATTTAATTGCGATCCAGGAATATATTGAAGACAAAATCTATTATCGCAATCCGGCGAAGGAGAAAGAGAAACTTTAAGCAGCTCAGATCATGATTCAAAGAATTCAGACTGTGTACCTGTTTCTGGTTATCTGTTTATCCGTTTTGACGGCTTTCTTCCCTTTGGCTGAGTTTATTGGTAAAGCCGACAAGGCGGTTTATGAAATGACAGCATCAGGGGTGTATAATCTCAAGGCTGAGATGCTCATGAATAGTGCCGGATTATTAATTGTGCTTCTTGCAGTAACGCTGTTGGCTATCGCCGAACTGTTTCTCTTTAAAAAGAGAATGTTGCAGATACGCCTTGGAATATATTCCATGTTGCTTTTGGGTGGCTTTTATCTGATATCCGGTTTCTTGGCTTTCTTGTTTGTCGATGAGCTCAATGCCGATTTTCATCTGAAGTTTGCGGCAGGAATTCCGTTTGTATGCTTGATCTTAGAGTATCTCGCAATCAGAGCTATTGGTAAAGATGAGGCTTTAATCCGCTCATTAAACCGTTTGAGATAAGGTATTATTATTCATTGTTTATACAAGAAGGGCTTTTGGATCACTCCGAAAGCCCTTCTTGTTGATAGATCAGTATCGATTTTACTGATGTTGTTCACGAAGCAGGTCGTTGACCGTTTTTACGGGATTGAATGTTTCGATTGGAACTTCCACAAAGACTGTGTTCCAGTCAGACATCGCTCCGTTCCACAGACCCGGAAGTTCCAGTGCTTTGAGTTCTTTGCCATTTTTTGATTTGTGCGAAATGAATCCGGTGTTCTTATCCACATACGCCGACAAGTCAAATTTCTTTCCCTGATAATCTTTCAGCGAACAAACCAGGTCCACCGGATTAAAGTGTGTTCCATTCACAAACATCTCTTTCTTAGATGGATCGTTGAGATCGATCTGCGAACTTTCCATAATCTGCAGCGAGATGGTACCGTCGGTGTTCATTGTAAGAAAAGGACCTCCTCCGGGTTCACCAGTGTTCTTCACCATGCCGCACACACGGATGGGTCGGTTTAGTTTCTCTTTCAGATAGAGCGCCATAGTCGAATCTTCCAGGATTTTCAGATCCGGGTTGCGCGTATACAGTTTGCGTTGCAGAAACTGCGCAATTTCAATCATCTGTTCGCGGGTCTGTTTTCCGCTGTCCAAAAGGCGAATATAGTCGAATATCTGCTGTTGCAGTTCCACCAGTTTGCCGGCGATGATCTTTTTATATTTTACGGTAGACTCTTTAAAGCTGTCGGGAACCACATTATCAATGTTCTTGATAAACACCACATCCGCATTCAGGTCTTTGAGGTTTTCAATCAGTGCCCCATGGCCACCCGGACGGAAGACCAAAGAACCATTCTCATCGCGGAAAGGATTATTGTTACTATCCGCAGCAATGGTGTCCGTGCTTGGTTTTTGTTCGGAGAAGGTGATGTCATAACGTATGCCAAACAGCTGTTCGTATTCCTCTTTCTTCAAAGCCGCGAGTTTCTCGAACTCCGCACGGTGTTCCAATGAAACAGTAAAGTGGATATGGATTGAGTCACCCCCTTTAGCATACAAAGCTCCTTCAACCAGATGCTCTTCCATCGGTGTGCGCGGACCGGAAGGATAATTGTGAAATTTCAGCATTCCCTTCGGGAGGCTCCCATAGTTCAAACCTTCGGAAGAAAGAAGCAGGCGAACGATAATCTTGTATTGCTGTGCTTCCATCAGGGTGGGTATGTCCTTTAAGACAGTAGAAATACAGCAATTGTTCAGTTCGTTGTAAAAAGCAAAGTTGCCTATTCCGGCAAAGAATGTCTTCTCAAAAGCAGTCTGAGGAGTTTCATAAGGAGCATCCATAAACTCAAATAAGTCTTTGAACATCCGGCTGGCAGCTCCCGAAGCGGGAACAAATTTCTGTATCGTTTTACCATTCAGAAGATACTTTTCCCAGTATGCCAGACTCTCTTTTTCTTCCTCTTCACTCAGTCTGAGAATACCTTTTTCTACAGATGCCGCTCCTGCCAATTCCAGAAAGCGGAACCCTTTTTTGAAACACTCCAGTTGAGCATTGATTTGCTGTTCGTTCATCCCTTTACGAGCTAAAAGGGCGCGGTCTTCTTGCGTGTAGGTCATATTTTTAAGATTGTGATCGTGCAATTAATACATTTTGAATGGCCAAAAGTACAAATAGTAATCTGATTTTGGAGGAGTGAATAAATAAAAAAGCTACTTTTACAACGTTATTTATATCAGGAGGTATCAGACATGGAAAAAGGAACAGTGTTTACAACAGAAGAGAGACGCCAGTTGGTATCTGATTATCGGATAATCAGAAAAAACCTTGGAGATGCGCTATCTTCCAATGACATACGTCTGGTAAAAGAGGCTATAGAAAAGGCGGAGGAAGTAGGCTGCTACCAGCGCAATGAATTGGGTATTCATCCGGTGGTACAACATCTTGCAACCGCAAGAATTGTAACCGAAGAGGTAGGTTTGAAGCGATCATCGGTGCTTAGCGTCTTACTTCAGGATACGGTAGGGCATATCTACCCGATGGATTATATCGCTCATCATTTTGGCGAAGAAGTTGCAGTCATAATCAAGGGGCTGGTAAAGACCCGCGAACTCTATCAGAAGGGAGCCGCCGTCGAAACGGAAAACTTTCGCAAACTTCTTATGTCTTTTGCCGAAGATGTACGTGTCATTTTGATTATGATTGCCGACCGCGTCAATATGATGCGCGAACTGAATCAACACCCCGACAGTGAGTTCCGGAAAAGGGTGGCAAGTGAAGCCTCCTATCTCTATGCGCCGCTAGCCCACCGTCTGGGACTTTATAAGTTAAAGTCTGAGTTGGAAGATATCTCTCTGAAGTATCTGAACCGAAAGATCTATGACGAGATTGCCCGTAAGTTAAATGAGACGAAGCGATCGCGTGAAGCCTATATTGCCTCTTTTATAGAACCCGTCCAGAAACGACTGGAAGAAAACGGTTTGGTGTTTACCATCAAAGGACGAACCAAATCCATCCATTCCATCTGGAATAAGATCCGCAAACAGAACGTAACCCTCGAGGGCATATACGATCTCTTTGCTATTCGTGTCATTCTGACCTCCTCGCCTGAAAATGAAAAGGGAGACTGTTGGAAGGTCTACTCTATCGTTACCGATATGTTTACGCCCGACCCCAAACGGATGAGAGACTGGTTGTCCGTGCCCAAGAACAATGGCTACGAATCACTTCATACCACTGTGATGGGTCCCCAAGGGAAATGGGTTGAGATACAGATCCGCACCACACGTATGGACGAAGTGGCTGAAAAAGGACTCGCTGCCCATTGGAAATACAAAGGGATCAAAGATGAGTCGTCCATGGACTCGTGGCTGAACAATGTGCGCGATCTGCTGCAAAGCTCCGAAGCCAAACCTGCCGACCTTATGGACGAGTTTAAACTCGATCTGTATGATGAGGAGCTCTTTGTCTTTACGCCCAAAGGCGAATTGATGAAGTTGCCAAAAGGGGCGACGGTGCTCGATTTTGCCTTCAATATTCACTCCGCGTTAGGCTGTAAATGTGTAGGAGCAAAGATTAACGGCAAGAACGTGCCGATTAAACATCGGCTTCAAAACGGCGATCTGATTGAAGTACTCACGGCACCTTCGCAAAAGCCCAAACAAGACTGGATTCATTTTGTGGTATCCAGCAAGGCGCGAACCAAGATCAAGCAATCGCTCAAAGAGGCTGAAAGCAAAGAGGCTGAATATGGCAAAGAGATCCTGCAACGACGTTTCAAGAACCGGAAGATTGAATACGATGATGCGATCCAGACGCGTTTGATCAAGAAGATAGGCTACAAGACCGCCACTGAATTTTATGCCGATATTGCTTCCGAGAAGTTGGATGTCAACCAGGCGATCATCCTCTATGAAGAGATGATCAAGAAGGAGACAGAAGTCGATCTCGAAGCGCGCAAAGCAGAAAACTTTGTGGTTGCCGCTCCCCCGGAAGAGAAGACGCACAAAAAAGACGACGTTCTGGTCATTGATGAGACCTTGAAAGATATCGATTTCTCACTGGCCCGGTGTTGTTCGCCGATCTATGGCGATGAGGTGTTTGGCTTTGTCTCTTCCCATGGAGGCATAAAGATTCATCGCGTCGATTGTACCAATGCGACCGATATGATGACCCGTTTTGGCTATCGCATCGTCAAAGCACGATGGGCGGGCAAGTCCACTTCTCAATATCCGATAGGTATTCGGGTCGTTGGTCACGATGACATTGGCATTGTCACCAATATCACCTCGATCATATCCAAAGAAGAGAATGTCTCTGTTCGTTCCATCAGTATCAACTCGCACGCCGGCTTGTTTGAGGGTACGATAACCGTATTGATTGGCGATACCTCCAAACTGGACTCGTTGATTAAGAAAATCAAGACAGTGAAAGGGGTCAAACAGGTGAGCCGTACTGACCGCAACTAAAAATAAAGCGAAGGTGATTGCTCGTTTCTTACCAGCGTATGCAGGAATATATCTGTGTGAAGGTAGTCAGGAAGGGATAGTTTGCTTACTTTTGCAGCAAGAAACGACATAATGAACAAATCGCTTGTATCAACCTACGGCTATCATCTCCTTGCAATAATCACCTCGGTGATTTGGGGAACCACCTTTGTATCTACAAAGATACTGATCAACTACGGATTGCGACCCGAGGAGATCATGCTCTATCGCTTTGTTATTGCATACATCGGCATTTTCCTGCTGGTGCCTCGCCCTCTCTTTGCCCGAAACTTACGCGATGAACTCCTCTTTGTTCTTGCCGGAATAACCGGCGGTTCCTTTTACTTTCTGGCAGAGAATACAGCTTTGCGCTACACGTTGGCTTCCAATGTATCCATACTCATCAGTACCACTCCCTTGATGACCGCTATGCTCGCCCATTATCTCTTTGGGAAAGAACAGAAAACAGGCGGCGAAGCCCTTACACGGCGTTTCTTTTATGGTTCGCTGGTGGCTCTCTTAGGCGTCTTTCTGGTTGTGTTCAATGGTCGTTTCCTCTTGAAAGTGAATCCATTGGGCGATGCACTTACCCTGTTGGCGGCGCTTTTCTGGGCGTTGTACAGTATGGTGCTCCGAAAGTTTGGCAACCACTATTCAGCCCTCTTTATCACCCGTAAAGTCTTCTTTTACGGCATCGTCACCATTCTTCCCGTTTTTGTTTTTTCGCCGATGCAGATTGATTGGAACCTCCTGATGCAACCCGTGGTAGCAGCCAATCTGCTCTTCTTATCGGTGGTAGCCTCGCTCGCCTGCTATTTGGTATGGAATATCGTCGTTCGCAAACTAGGCGTTGTCTCTGCTACCAATTATATCTATCTGAACCCGGTTTCAACCTTAATCACCTCGTTTCTTGTGTTAAGCGAACAGATCACTCCCATAGCTATCGTTGGTTCGGCGCTTGTGCTTTATGGGGTTTATTTCGCCAAACGAGGCTTTCCTTTTCTGAAGAAAACGAAGAACTGAGTCGTTCCCTCTTCTCTCTTTTCCTTTCCTACTGTATAATGATAATTTCCAGTTATCATAGAGGTAATATGGGAGCTTTTTTGTACTTTTGCCGACTCAGAAAAATAATCTAATTACAATATACCTGTATGTTTGAGAGTCTAAGTGAAAGATTAGAACGGTCTTTTAAGATCCTGAAAGGTGAAGGGAAAATCACCGAGATCAATGTTGCGGAGACATTGAAAGATGTCCGCAAGGCATTGTTAGAGGCGGATGTAAATTACAAAACAGCCAAGCACTTTACCGAAACAGTGAAAGAGAAGGCGATGGGGCAGGATGTGCTCAATTCGCTGAAGCCAAGCCAGTTGATGGTTAAGATTGTGCACGACGAACTGACCGAACTGATGGGAGGTTCCGCTGCTGAAATCAAACTTACATCCAATCCGACAGTGGTTTTGATGTCTGGTCTCCAAGGTTCCGGTAAGACTACTTTCTCCGGAAAGCTAGCGAATATGCTGAAGTCGAAGAAAGGGAAAAACCCTTTGCTGGCTGCCTGTGACGTCTATCGTCCGGCTGCTATTGAACAGTTGAAAGTACTGGGCGCACAGATTGACGTTCCAGTTTACTCCGATCTGACAAGCAAAGACCCTGTTCGTATCGCCTTAGACGCTGTGCAGCATGCAAAGAGCAATCACTATGATCTGGTTATTATCGATACCGCCGGTCGTTTGGCCGTTGATGAGTTGATGATGAACGAGATTGCCAATATAAAGAAAGCAATCAATCCTGATGAAATCATCTTTGTGGTGGATGCCATGACCGGACAAGATGCCGTAAATACTGCAAAAGAGTTTAACGATCGTCTTGATTTTGATGGAGTGGTATTGACCAAGTTGGATGGTGATACCCGTGGTGGTGCCGCGTTGTCTATCCG
>JAQUZH010000039.1 GCA_028691445.1 Bacteroidales bacterium
CTCTCCAATATAGTCGAGTAGCATGCGGCTTCGGCAGGTATCATTGGAGGTAACATAGTGGAGCATCGACTGGATACGTAGCTCATAGCGTTGCTTGCGAACTTCAAACACCTCTTTGGAGATGATCAGATACTTGCTGTCGATCCTTCTTTCCCGGAAGATAATATAAGGTGTCTTTTTCTTCGGCACATAGTTCAAAATGCGAGCTTGGGAAAGAGTAATAAGAGAGTCATACATCTCCTGTTGAGTCATATTTATCTTTTGACAGAGATGCTCCTCATTAATATAGGTGTAATCGGAAAAAAGACCAGAGTAAGAACGGAGCAACACATGGATCAGTTCATCCAGTTTGCGGTCGAGGTAACGCAAGTGATAAAGTTCTTCGCGTTCGAGAGTAAAAAAGACGCGCGATCCGTTATCCTGTTCGTCTGTCAGTTCGAGATAGCCCGCCTGTCCCAACATCTTGAGCGCATGATAGGTTTGCAACAGAGGTAAGTGAAACAGGGCGACAAATTTTGCCATATTAAACTCAAACATTTTGCCACAAGCATCTCCTTCTGCAATCTGAAGAAAATTACACAACGCGTCGTACACTTCACGAATAAACTTGCGGGGAGGGAAGGTATCAGCCACTCTCTTTTTCAGCTGAACAAGATCATTCTTTGAACATAGAATAGCAGACACAGCAGGTAGTCGGTCGCGCCCGGCTCTTCCTGCCTCCTGAAAATATGCCTCTATGGAATCAGGTAAATCAAGATGAACCACCAGTCGGACATCAGGCTTATCAATACCCATTCCAAAAGCATTGGTGCAAACAATGATTCGGGTCTTGCCTTCATGCCATGCCTTCTGTCGGAGATCTTTTTCATTATTGGTCAGACCGGCATGATAATAGGTGGCCGACTCGCCCTCTTCACAGAGCAGTTCGGCTATCTCCCGGGTTTTTCTCCTGTTTCTTACATAGAGTATCACCGAACCATCTGTCTCTTGCAGCAGTCGATGAAGCAATTGTCGCTTGGCCTCGGTGGGAAAGACTTTGTAAGCCAGATTGTCGCGGAAATAGCTTGTCCGGATCACATTTTCCTGAGGGAAAGAGAGCTTTTGCTGAATGTCGGTTATTACCTCTTCTGTCGCCGTGGCGGTCAATGCCAATACCGGTACTCCGGGTAACATCTCTCTTACCAAAGCAATCTGCAGGTACGAAGGGCGAAAGTCATAGCCCCATTGGGAAATACAGTGAGACTCATCCACGGTAAGCAAACAAACATTCATTTGCTTTAACTTGACCTGGAAAAGTTCGCTGGCGAGCCGTTCGGGAGAGATATACAGAAATTTGTAGTTCCCTAAAATACAGTTGTCCAGGGCGACGACGATTTCATCAAAAGTCATCCCGGTATAGACAGCAGCCGCTTTGATTCTTTTGTTTCTCAGGTTGGACACCTGATCTTTCATCAATGCAATCAGAGGAGTTACCACAATACAGATACCTTCCATCGCGAGAGAAGACACCTGAAAGGTGATTGACTTCCCTCCACCCGTCGGCATCAAGCCCAGCGTGTCACGACCTTCGCAGACAGAAGTGATTATCTCCTCCTGAACAGACCGGAAAGTGTGATACCCCCAGTATTTAAATAGTATCTCAGCATAACGGCTCATACACACCTTGTAAAAGAAGCCTATCGTTTAAACGTTCACTCAGAAGGAGCAATATCGCGGATCACCAGTTGGACGGTCGGATTGCCGTTATATAGATTCTCTTCGATCGAATAACAGATATCAAACGGTTCTCCTTCTTTGATCAGCTGGAAAGCGGAAGACATGCCAAAGGCAATACCATTCATGATCGCTCCAGATTTGTTATCAACTAGTTCGAGTTTCAAATGTTCCTGATCTTTCCCTACTAACCGGCTTGTACCGTAATCACTGACTTTTCGGGTACAGAAAAGAGGTTTGGGGTTCTCTGAACCGAAAGGATTAAACTGCTTCAATGTACGGAAGAAGTTTGGAGTAATATCTTTGAAGTCTATTTCGGCATCAATCTCTATGAGAGATACCATCTGCTCCGGAAGGATATTCTCTTTCACATACTGTTCGAAACGACGCGAAAATTCAGGAATATTTTCCTCTTTCATGGAGAGACCTGCGGCATAAGTATGGCCTCCAAAGTTCTCCAACAGGTCGCGACACGACTCTATCGCCTTGTATATGTCAAAGCCCAAAACCGATCGCGCCGAACCGGTTGCGAAACCATTGGATTTAGTCAGCACCACAGCCGGGCGGTAATACTCTTCTGTCAGTCGCGAAGCAACAATACCGATGACACCCTTGTGCCAGTTCTTGTTATAGACGACGATTGATTTTTTGTCAACAACATCTTCCAGTTGTATCAACAAGTTTTCCCTTGCTTCTTTTGTAATATCTTGATCGAGATCTTTCCGCTCCTGATTATATTGGTCGATATGCTCGCTTTTCGCTTTGGCGTAAAAGGGATCTTTTGTGACCAATAAATCAACTGCTTCATTACCCGATTGCATCCGTCCGGACGCATTGATACGCGGACCAATCTTAAATACAATGTCGCTGATTGATATGTCCTTGCCATGCAAACCGCAGACGTCAATGATTCCTTTCAGTCCCACATTGGGATTGGAATTAAGCTGACGCAAACCGTAATGAGCCAGAATCCGGTTTTCGCCGGTGATGGGAACGATGTCAGAAGCAATGCTGACAGCCACGAGATCCAGTAAATGATGGAGCTGCTTGAAGGCAATATTATTGCTTTGGGCAAAGGCGTGCATCAACTTGAACCCCACTCCACATCCGGAGAGATGCAGGTAAGGATAACTAGAGTCTTCCCGTTTATTATCCAACACAGCAACCGCGTCAGGCAACACGGCGTCAGGCATGTGATGATCACAAATAATAAAATCAATTCCTCTCTCTTTCGCGTAGTTAATTTTTTCTACGGCCTTGATGCCACAATCCAGGGCAATTATCAGAGAAAATCCGTTCTTGGTTGCATAATCGACTGCCTTGTACGATATGCCATATCCTTCGCTGTAACGGTTAGGGATGTAATAATCCAGATTAGAATAAAACTGTAATAAGAACTTATAAACGAGCGCAACCGCTGTTGTGCCATCTACATCATAATCCCCATACACTAAAATCTTCTCCTTCTTTCCCAGTGCCATATTGAGCCTGTCTACCGCTTTTTTCATATCCGTCATCAGAAACGGATCATGCAAATCTTCTAAGCGTGGGCGGAAAAACTTCTTAGCCTCTTCAGCTGTCGTAATGCCGCGTTGCACCAATAATTGGCATAGTACATGATTGATACCAAGTTCTTTTTCTAATTCATCTCTTTTCTCTAATAATTCGTTGTTTAATGGCTGGTAATTCCATTTGTTTGACATTCTATATTGTTTTTTTCTTTTTTCGGTAAAGAGAGCTTTCAAATCTTTCGATTCGGGAAGCTATAGGCACGGATAAACTGACAATAGATCCGGGCTGCAAATGAATAGGGTAATGCATAAGTTTCTCATTATGAGAAGATAATAATTTACCCTATCTACCTGAAACACAACTTTTCTAGTTTCAAACTGTAAAGATAGGAAATTATCCTTTGCTATAGAGTATTGTTTTCGTATTTTTGCACGTTGGAGTATCAAATATTTGCAACAAAATGAACGAAGAGATCAAAAAGGCCATTGAAGTTATTTCAAAAGGTGGTGTTATTCTATATCCGACCGACACCATTTGGGGTATCGGATGCGATGCAACGAATGAAGATGCAGTCAAACGAATCTATGAAATAAAGAAGAGAGCTGATAGCAAAGCCATGCTCATATTGATTGACAATGAGGTGAAATTGAATTACTACATGGTTGAAGTGCCCGAAATTGCATACGATCTGATCGAAGTAGCTGACCTCCCGTTGACAATTATTTATCCCGGAGCCAGAAATGTAGCGCCCAATCTGATTGGCTGCGATGGAACAGTAGGAATCCGGGTTACCCGCGAACTGTTTTCCAAAACATTGTGTGAACGTGCACGAAGACCGATCGTCTCTACATCGGCCAATATCAGCGGAGAGCCATCCCCTAGTCTGTTTTCAGAAATAAGTGAGGAGATCAAGAAAAGCGTGGATTATATCGTACGGTTCAGACAAGACGACCAGACGAAATCCTCTCCTTCAGAAATAATTAAATTGGGAGTGGGTGGACAGATTGAAATTATTCGAAAATAGCTTTTGCTCATGAACGAAAAGAAGCAAAGAAGATATTATCTCATCGCAGACTACCTCTCTGCCAATGCGGCTTGGTTTGTGTACGATGTTTTGCGATTTTATGTGATCGGTCAATACCTCGGATATCAAAGCGTCACCTCTTTTCTGAGCCAGAGCAGCATCTTGGGCGGACAGCTTCTGTTTCCTATCTTCTGGATTATTCTCTTTTTCTATTCGGGATATTACAACAAGCCCTTCCGCAAATCACGCGTTCAGGAGTTTCTGATTACTTTTTCGTCCGTTTTTATCGGAGCCATGGTCATCTTCTTTGTTTTCGTACTGGATGATCTTCCTCCTGTCTATACTATCTACTACAAAATGATCATGATGTTGATGGGCATTCAGTTCGTTTTCACATACATTCCCCGTGCCATCATCACGCAACGTGTTGCTTCGAAGATCTATCGCCGTCAATGGGGATTCAGAACACTGATCATTGGTACCGGTGAAAAAGCGGCGAAACTTACCCGTGAGCTGGAAGGGATGAACCGCTCATTGGGCCATCTGATTGTTGGATACTGCCGTACCGGCGATGAAACTTGTCAGATAGATCCGGACAAAATAATTGGTTCTTTTGATCAAATAGATGGGATCCTTTCTTCTCATAACATCCAGGAGATTCTGATTGCTGAAGACAAACCCAACTATGATAATCTCTATGCGATCCTTCACGCACTTTTCCGGTTCAACTTACCAATTCGTATTGCGGCAGACCGGTATGATATCCTAACCGGAAATGCGAGGATGTCAACAACTTACGGAACTCCAATGATTCATATCACCGGCATATCCATGCCGGAATGGCAACAGAACATCAAAATGACGGCAGATTACCTCCTTTCATTTTTGTGCTTACTGCTTACATCCCCTCTTTTCCTCTATTTTGCATGGAGGATCAAGAAAGAATCGACGGGTACGGTTTTTTACAAACAGGAGCGGATAGGAAAATATGGGAAGCCCTTCTTCATCTACAAATTCAGGAGCATGTATGTAGATGCCGAGAAGGAAAAACCTCAGCTAGCGAATGAAGATGACCCTCGCATTACTCCCTTTGGAAAGATCATGAGAAAATATCGTCTTGACGAACTTCCTCAATTCTGGAATGTACTCAAAGGGGAGATGTCTATTGTAGGCCCTCGTCCGGAGCGGTCTTATTTCGTCGAACAGATCATTCAAAAAGCTCCCTTTTATTATACCCTGCAAAGTGTGCGTCCGGGAATCACTTCGTGGGGAATGGTCAAATATGGGTATGCAGATACCGTAGACAAGATGGTGGAAAGACTCTACTTTGACATTATCTATATCGAAAGTATGTCATTACTCATCGACATAAAGATTATTGCATTTACAATACGTACAGTCATTACCGGAAAAGGAGTATAATATATGATACAAATGAAAGATTGGGGTTTTCAGTTTTTGCTGTGGAGAGAGAAACACATCACAGAGAAACAGTTCTTGCTTATACTGAGCTTTATCATCGGCATATTCACCTCGCTTGCCGCTAACCTGCTCAAATCATTGATTCATGCGGTTCAACAGTTTTTGACACAAAACTTTCATACGGAAGAGGCCAACTATTTGTATCTCGTCTATCCGGTGCTCGGAATTCTGATTACCGGACTATTGGTCAGGTATTGGGTACGGGATGATATAAGCCACGGTATTACCCGTATTTTATATGCGTTATCGCGACGGGAAGGAAGAATCAAACGACATAATATATGGACGTCGATTTTCACCAGCTCCATCACAATCGGTTTTGGTGGTTCTGTCGGAGCCGAGGCTCCTATTGTACTGACTGGCTCAGCGATCGGATCCAATCTCGGAAGCTTCTTTAAGATGGATCAGAAAACCTTAATGCTGCTTATTGGTTGTGGAGCTTCTGGCGCAATAGCCGGTATTTTCAAAGCGCCGATTGCAGGTCTTGTGTTTACACTCGAAGTCTTAATGCTTGACCTGACCCTAACCTCGGTCATGCCGTTGCTTATCTCTTCTGTAACCGCATTGTCTGTTTCCTATATCTTCACGGGAAACGAAGCGATGTTTGCCTTCACTCAAACATCGCCGTTTGTCATGGAACGTATCCCGTGGGTTATCTTACTAGGCATAGTCTGCGGATTGGTATCGCTCTATATGATCCGAACAATGAGTTGGACAGAAGGAAAGTTCAGAAAACTTCAAACTCCTACCAAGAAATTTATGGTGGGTGCTATCATCTTAAGCATTTCCATTTTTCTCTTCCCTCCTCTTTATGGTGAGGGATATGACTCTATTAGTTATCTACTCAAAGGAGATGCTATGCACTTACTGCAAGGTAGCTTTTTCTACAACACAGACCTCAATCACTTTTTGACCGGATCGCCTCTGGAAGGGATTATCAATCTCAATTACTGGATTATTGTGGCATACATTCTTCTGGTTATCATCACGAAGGTATTTGCATCAACTGCCACAAATGGCGGAGGAGGAGTCGGCGGCGTCTTTGCTCCATCCCTGTTTCTGGGTTGTCTGGCAGGATATGAGGTAGCTCATTCTATCAACTACTTTTATGGCACGAACATGCTTCCGGAAGAAAACTTCGCATTGATGGGAATGGCGGGAGTGATGGCAGGAGTGATGCACGCACCACTGACCGGAATCTTTCTTATCGCCGAACTGACGGGAGGCTACGGACTGTTATTGCCCTTGATGATTGTGGCAATCGTCTCCTTTCTGACCATCCTGGTTTTTGAACCACACAGCATCTATGCCATTCGTCTGGCGCAGAAAGGTGAATTGATTACACACCACAAAGATAAAGCTGTGCTTACCCTGATGAAGATGGAAAATGTGATCGAGAAAGATCTAGAATCAGTACATCCGGAGATGAAACTGGAAGAATTAGTAAAGGTTATCTCTCGTTCCAAACGAAATATCTTTCCGGTGACCAACGAGAAGAATATATTTCTTGGAATTGTACTGCTGGATGACATACGCAATATCATGTTTCAACAGGATCTTTATCAACAGCTGGATGTGCGAAAGCTAATGACTATCCCTCCAACAAAACTGCACACCACCGATCCAATGGAAACGGTAATGAAAAAGTTTGACGACACCAATGCATGGAACCTTCCGGTCGTTGATGAAACGGGAGTCTATGTGGGCTTTGTCTCAAAATCAAAGATATTTAACTCTTATCGAAAAGTGCTCGTTCACTTTTTCGATGAATAACAAGGACATTCATGAGTAAGAAAGAGAATTTGCGAATCGTGTTTATGGGTACTCCAGAGTTTGCTGTAGAGAGCCTGAAGGCGCTTCTACATAATAATTATAACGTAGTGGGAGTAATTACTGCTCCCGACAAACCGGCAGGAAGAGGGTATCAGGTTCAGTGTTCGGCTGTGAAACAATATGCCTTGGGTGAGGGATTGACCATATTGCAACCGGAAAAACTGAAAGACGAGCGTTTTATTGAAGAATTACGAGCCTTAAATGCCGATCTTCAGATCGTTGTTGCCTTCAGAATGCTGCCTGAGATTGTCTGGAATATGCCCAGACTGGGAACATTTAATCTACACGGATCATTATTGCCTCAGTATAGGGGAGCAGCGCCAATCAACTGGGCCATTATCAATGGAGAAAAGATGACCGGCGTAACCACCTTCTTTCTGAGTCATGAAATTGATACCGGTAAGATTATTTATCGGGACGGCACTGTTATTGGACCCGAAGAAAACGCAGGTGATATCCATGATCGGCTGATGCAAAAAGGAGCTTGCCTTGTACTAAAAACAATGGAAGCGATCTGTAACGACAACTATGAAACGACTGACCAGGAAGAGTATATCATTAATCAGGAAGAATTGAAGCCCGCTCCAAAAATCTTCAAGGAAAACTGCCGGATCGACTGGAAAAAGAAGAAAGAAGAGATCCATAACCTGATTCGCGGACTATCTCCTTACCCCGCTGCTTGGACAGAATTAGTCACCGGCTCAACACGTCACTCCTTAAAAATATTTTCAGCCGTTCGAAAGGGTGGAGTAAGCAACCTTCCAAATGGTTCCATAGTCACTGACAATAAAACACACATCGACATTGTGGTTGACGATGGATTTATTTCAATTCAAAAACTTCAACTATCCGGAAAGAAAATGATGACAGTTGACGAATTTCTAAGAGGAAAAAAGGTTGAAGGTGCTATAATGGAATAATTCTGATACGAGCAAAAAGATGAAAATCGCCATCTACATCATACGTTGGATAAAGAAAATCGCACTCTTCTTTTTCCTTTCAACCATCCTGGCAGTGATAGCCTATCGCTTTATTCCGGTATATATCACTCCATTGATGGTGATCCGATGCTTCCAGCAAGCCGCAGAAGGAGAATTTCCGACTTTACACCACACCTGGGTACCCTTAGAAAAGATAACATCCAACCTTCCCAAAGCGGTGGTTGCCTCTGAAGACAGTCGCTTTTTTACTCATTCAGGTTTTGACACGATAGAAATTGAAAAGGCAATCAAAGAGAGTAAGCGAAAAAATAAAATCCGCGGCGCAAGCACTATCAGTCAACAAACGGCAAAGAACGTATTCTTGTGGCCAAATTCCTCTTGGATCCGAAAAGGGTTTGAGGTCTATTTCACTCTACTGATTGAACTAATCTGGGATAAAGAACGAATCCTCGAGGTCTATGTCAATTCGATCGAAATGGGAAAAGGAATCTATGGAGCTGAAGCGGTAGCAAAATATCATTTCAACACAACAGCAAAAAAACTGACTCGCTCGCAATGCGCACTGATTGCTGCCACTTTGCCTAATCCAATCCGGTTCAGTTCGAAGAAACCTTCCAGCTATATCCTTCGTCGTAGAGCTGTCATTGAAAAGCGAATGAACTACGTGATTTTAGAGTATCTGCCAAAGAAAACGAACAAATAAATTGAAATCACTCCTTTTTTTAAATTTTATACGCAAAAAGTTTTGCGGAGTCAAAATTATTCAATTCATTTGCGGTACAAAAGAAAGTATTTATTCACAATTAAAACTTGCTGCCTATCGAAACACATTACTTTAGATAACTTTAATCATAAAAGTGATGGACAAATTAGTGGGATTAACCGATGAAGAATTGGTTATGAAATATGCAGAAGGCATTAATGAAGCATTTGATGTTTTGTTGAACCGCTATAAAAGCAAGTTGTTTTCATACATATATTTTGCCGTTCGAGACAGAGACCTGGCAGATGATATCTTTCAAGATACATTTGTGAAGGCTATTATGACCATACGTCAAGGACGCTATACCGAGAATGGGAAGTTTCCTGCATGGATTACACGGATTGCCCACAACTTGATCATCGATTATTTCAGACAAGAAAAAAGTAATAATCAGATATCAAGCGAGGAAGCAGGTTTCGACTTGCTAAACAACCCCAAATTCAGTGATGACAATATAGAAGATCGTCTGATTCACGACCAGATTATCACTGACATTAAGAAATTGGTCATGTACCTGCCTGAAAACCAGCAAGAGGTTGTTATCATGCGGTATTACAAAAACTTAAGTTTCAAAGAAATTGCAGATGCCACTGGCGTGAGTATTAACACCGCATTGGGAAGAATGCGATATGCGATACTCAATCTGCGACGTATCGCTGAAGAGAAACAGATGATTCTTACAATGGACTGAAAGAAAGAGAAGGGGTCATATACTAAACTATTACAGATGACGTTTTATTGGTGAGTGATTAATCAATAAACGCCTATGAAGAAAACATCTACTTCTAAACATTCTATTAAAAACGGGAAATGCAAGGCATCAGTAACAGAGAGTTCAAATCAATCTGAAATGGGCCCAAAAGCATCAACCTTAGAGTTTCTGAAAAGATTTGCTTATTATTACCATGCTCTTCCCGTGATGCAAACAGACTTGACTGTTGCTTTATCGAATTAACAAGACACTAACAAAAAAACCTTTTCTCTGTTTGAGAAAAGGTTTTTTTTGTACCTTCGCAACTCTATTTATGTATGTAAATATGAATCTTAATAACAACAAATCATTATGATTGTAGCAGCCTCCATATTATCAGCAGATTTTTCCCAATTAGGTAAAGAAATTGAGTTTATCAACCAAAGCAAAGCCGACTGGACCCATGTTGACATTATGGATGGCGTTTTTGTGCCCAATATTTCTTTTGGCTTTCCTGTGATTGAGTCTGTCAAACATCTTTGCGCCAAACCTCTTGACGTGCATCTGATGGTTGTAGAACCGGGTAAATTTATTCAACAAGTCAAAGCGCTTGGGGCAGAGACGATGTGTGTTCATTATGAAGCTTGCACACACCTTCATCGAACAATTCAACAGATTAAGGAAGCTGGAATGAAAGCAGCCGTAGCTCTCAATCCGCATACTCCGGTATCACTCCTTGAAGAGATCATTTGCGATCTGGACATGGTGCTACTGATGTCGGTAAACCCCGGTTTCGGTGGTCAAAAGTTTATTCCTTCGACGCTGGACAAAACAAAGAAACTCAAAAAACTTATTTCTGATCATCACAGTCATACGCTTATTGAGATTGACGGCGGGGTGAATCAGGAAACAGCCCTTCTACTTAAAGAAGCAGGAGCAGATGTACTGGTGGCTGGCAATTTTGTCTTTCGTTCGGCAGACCCCTATCAATCTGCTCAATTTCTGAAGGAGCTCTAAAGAAAAGCAGCGTTGAACTTCAGCACAACCAATAGTAACAATTGGAGCTATATTTCTCGAAAATATACATTTTTTCGACTGACTATTGCGCTATCGGGGGGCATTCTTTGCATGGATCAAACAGAGTTTCTACTTCCCTTTCTGATAACCTTCCTCCTCTCCCTATTGTTGCTCTTCTGTAGCTGTTTCGCTAAGGAAAATCGGAAATCCGAACTCTTTGGAGCGGGTGTTTTATTGTCTGTTTTCTCCGCTGGAGGAATACTAACTTCTTTTGAAGCAGTAAAGACAAAAGCAGGTATTCCTCTTGAGAGTACCTACCGCGCTATTGCTGAGAATTATCCTGTCGAAAAGAAAAAAAGTGTGCAGTGCCAGCTACACATTCGTTCCGTTGTGATCAATGGAAAAGATACCCCTTGTGACAAACGCGTCATCTCCTACATAGAGAAAGATTCTGTGAGTGCTTCTATCCAACCAGGAGAAGAGATCGTTTTCACTTCACGCTTAAATCCGCTGACAGGAACCGGCACTTTTTCAGGCTACGAGAAGTTCTTGCGCAGAGAAGGATTTTGCGCCACCACATACATTGCCTCTCACCAATGGGGTAAATCAGATGTACCGCCTGTCAAACAACTAAGCTACCTTGCCCTAAAATACCGCAGAAAACTCAGTAAACTGTTTGAAGATTCTGTGATCAGCACGAAAGCTCGCCCGATATTGCTTGCCATGACTCTTGGAGCTGTTGAATTGCTGGACAAGGAGACAAAAGATAACTTTTCAGTAGCAGGCGTCTCTCATCTGCTGGCGGTCAGCGGACTACATGTGGGCATATTAATCCTACTGTTGAACATTTTTTTGTATGGAATGAATCGGAATGAAAAGTGTCGTATCGCTAAAGAATTCATTCTTTTGTTGTCTATCTGGATCTATGCATTTATCACCGGACTTTCACCGTCTGTTGTCCGTGCTGTTATCATGTTTAGTATCGTTATCCTGGGGCATATGCTTCATAGAAAGACCAACATCTATCACTCTCTCCTTCTCTCCGCATTTGGGATGTTGCTCTACAACCCTTATTATCTGTTTAATATAAGTTTTCAATTGAGTTACACCGCTCTCTTCTCAATCGTATACTTTCAGCCAAAATTAAATGGCTTGATACAGGTCAAAAATAGAGTCTTCAAGTACTTTTGGGAAATTGCCAACGTGAGTATTGCAGCTCAAATCTGCACTTTTCCACTCATTCTGTATTACTTTCACACTTTTCCGACACACTTTTTAATCACAAACTTTTTGTTGGTGCCACTCTCTTTTCTACTTTTAGGCATCGTCATTCTAAGTTATATGACGCTATTGATCCCTTTTGCAGGAAAGTTCTTTTTGATAGCCGCAGGAATGATTGGCGATTTCTTTCACACAACGACCGCTTTCATTCATAATCTACCCTTTGCTGTCATGCAAATCCCAACCATGAACATGCTGGAAGTGACCATTCTCTATGCTATTCTTTTCTTCTTCACAATATGGATACTTCACCATAATCGCAAAAGCTTTATCGGGGCTTTAGCTTCCATCCTGCTTCTGCTACTTGTATCATGAGAATGGCAAGTTAGAAATCGGCCACAATTCGAAGGTTTATCTGTCTTGATGTCAAATAATTAGGCACTGCGTATTGTTGATTATGCACATCTGTGATCCAATAATAGGAATTAACATTACTGATATTAAATAAGTTAAATACGTCAACTCCCAACCAGAGATTTTTAATATGACGCATGATCTTATGACGCATCACACGATCTTCACCGCCAACCAACTGCCTTGACATCCCAATATCAACACGTCTGTAGGGCGACATTCTGAAAGCGGCTTTGTTTGCCTCATCTCTGGATGGGCCAAAGGGCAATCCGTCTGCCCAGACTAACTTGAGCTGTAGTTTATACTTGGGATTGTTGGGAAAGTAATCCTGAAAGAACATGGAAATATTGTAGCGTTGATCGGTAGGTCGCGGCATACGCTTGCCATCAAAACGTTCACGTGAATCCATCAACGAAAGACTTACCCACGAATCAATCCCGGGAACCAGTTCGCCAAATATCTTCATATCCAATCCGGCAATGTGCCCACTGCCTCTGTTCTCGCCAAAATACATGACACGTACATTGTCTACCGTATAAGGGATCAGATGGTCTATTGATTTGTAATAAGCCTCAACAGTGAATTTAAAGGGACGATACAGGAAGTAGAAATAGTGATCAATACCTCCTATAAACTGCAGAGAGCGTTGCGACTTGATATTTCGGTTCAACTGAATGCGATAGCCTCCGTCTGAATAGACTGAATCACGAAACTCCTTATAAAATGGAGATTGGTAATATAGTCCTGTTGCAAACCGGAAAGTAAACTTCTTTTCCCAATCAGGAATATAAGCAATCGATGCCCGGGGACTGATCAGCACCTCTTTATTAAAACCCCAATAACTCGCCCGCAGACCTCCGGTAACTGAGATAAAGCCGGAAGCTATATCAAACTTGTAGGTATCCTGCAAATAAGAATAGAGACGGGTATTATTCAGCTCATTTCTGGAATAAAGATTGTAAATTACATTGACCTGGTTCGGATTGTAGGGCATGGAATATCCTGCGGAATCACGCCACTCCCATTCACGCATTCGATCAGTGATCTTTTCAATCTGTCCTCCTGCTCCCCAACGGATTGTATGGCTGTTTCGTGTTGCAGCGCCCATGTGAGAGAAGTTTAAAACACTTGCTTTTAACTTATTGCGGGCATGTTCATGATAACTTGCAACTCCCAGTGTTTTATCTATCGCACGTTGAGATTCGCCGGAAACATCCACATCATTCAGCCAATATTCACCGGTAATGTCGTATCTTTCCTGTTCATCGGTTTGAAAGGCGGATAGCATCAGCCCCAGCTCCGTCTGCTTGTCAATCTTGTGTTTTAAGGTCAATGCTCCAAATACAGTGGTAAACTGATCGTCCTCTTTTCCGTCAAAATAGACTTTGAATTCTTTTGCGATTTCTTGTGTTCCAAATTTTGTTGTGCGATTCTGAGGGGCAAATTTGTAGCTGTTACTGGAGACATTACCCAACAACGAGAGCTCCCACCTTGGGGAAAGAGTATAGGTAATATAGGTCTGGTAGTCTAAAAAGCTTGGATCATACTCACCTTTCGTATCCAATGAACCAAGCAAACTAGCATTTCGCTTGTATCGTACTCCATGAATCTGTGTCAGCTTCTTGGTGGCATGACCTAAGTAAACAGAGCCGCCCTGTAAACTCGCGGCAAAAGAACCTTCAAATAATTCCGGCTTTTTGTAGGAAATATCCAGTACCGATGACATTTTATCTCCATAACGGGTATCAAATCCTCCCGCCGAAAAGTCAATAGACTGCACCAAGTCAGGATTAATAAAGCTAAGCCCTTCTTGTTGTCCGGCACGGATCAATAAAGGACGGTAAACTTCTATACCGTTCACATAAACGCTATTTTCATCGTAGTTTCCACCTCGCACCATATACTGCGAACTCATCTCATTGTTTGAATTCACACCGGCAAATGTAGAAAGAAGCGATTCGACACTGCCTCCGCTTGCGTCAGGCATCAACCTAAAGCGATCAAGTTTGATCTGCTGAGTCATTTCGGTCTCTTGCTTTCTTTCTGTCACCTCTAGATCTTTCAACGCATTAAAAGCCGATTGTAGAACAACATTCAGGAGAATCTCTTTGTCTGGAGAAACAATCTTACGCTCCACTTTATTAAATCCCAGGCAGGATATAACAAGTTTGACTGTATCACTTTTAGGAGTAAAAAATTCATAGTGACCTTTGAGATCAGACATACCACCGGCAACACCTCCAGCGACATGAATCGTTGCTAATTCTATCGGCTCACCTTCCAGCGTCATTACAGTGCCATGCACTTTAATCAGTTGCGCATGTACATTGCAAACAAAACAAATAAAGAGCAGAAAAAGAGAGTATCTTATATTCATATGTTGCTTATTCTCTACAAAATAACGGCAAGAAAGGATTATACGTATAATTTTGACCACAATTTATTCAACCAATTCCATTTATAACGTCGCCATTGTTTAGCATTTCGTTGCTTTCCTCCAAACTGGATTTGAAAATCGCGTACTCCGGAATGATGAAAAGGAGTCGTAATATCTTTAAAGTTAAAATAGAGATAACCATGCTTTTGACAATATTCCAAGGCATGTACTGCAAGACAGACGCCGGGATATTGTTTGTGAAAGAGCTTGTTTGCACTAAACACATACCATTCCCACATCGTATCTCCGGAGAAAACACAAATCATACTACCAATAATCCGGCCCTTATAGCGAGCCAAAAAAATTGTTCCTCTCTGTTCACGCACCACCTTCTCATAAATGGAGAAAAAAAGAGACTTTGATGGATACAGACTTAATAACCTCGAAGAAAGATTCTTTTGTGCCGTCAAGCACCACTCTTCCACCTCTTCTGCAGAAAGGAGTTCGCTTATTACAGTTCCAGAACGAAAACCTCTATTTGCCTGACGTTGTTTGGATGAAGATAATTGCTTCAATACATTTCGCGATTTCTTGAAGTTATTCTGAACATATATTTTGTCGATTGGGAAGAAACCATTTTCGCGATACGCTTTATATCCTGATAAAGGGTTTCTCCAGACTCTTTTTATCTCAATGTAAAAGCATTTATGTGCTACGTTTTGGATGAAAGAGTGTAACAGTTCATTCATTACCTCATTAGAGAGATCATTCACAAACAGTTCAGGCTGTCCAATCACCTGACATACAGTAAACCAGGATTTAGGATATAGTATTCGGTTGCGGATCAACACCACCAGCAGTTTGCCTTTGACCTGACCTTCGGAAGAAGATACAAAAAGCATCGGCATAAGAGATTTTGAACTCTCACACAAATTAAAAAACGTTTTGGACTGAAAAAAATCCGTTCCCGGTAGATCGGGCAAGACGTCGCCTTTTTTAAATATCTCTATCACTCTTTTATCGCTATGTCATGCAAAAATAGTTCATTTCTTCGGAAAGTTGCTGCTATCATTGTATATTTGTAGAGAAATTAAACCACTTCATATTAAATCACTTAAAGAAGAAGATCAATGAGCAATTTCTTAAATCTTATCATAAAGCGTCGAAGTACCCGAAAATTCAAAGAAGAATTTGTCAAACCGGAACAATTGGAACAAATACTAAAGGCCGGATTAATGGCTCCCACATCCAAACGATGTATGAGTTGGGAATTCGTTGTTGTGGAAGAGAAATCAGTCTTACAGCAATTGTCTACTTGCAAAGCGAATGGAGCATCATTTTTAGCAAATGCTCCGCTAGCCATTGTCATCTTGGGTAATGAGCTTAAAACGGATGTCTGGATTGAAGATGCATCTATCGCTGCTGTCATTATGCAGCTACAGGCGGAAGAACTAGGCCTTGGAAGTTGCTGGATTCAAATTCGTAACAGACTCGATACGCAAGGCATTTCTGCAGAAGAAAATGTGTGTGAATTATTGAATATTCCCGAAGGATATCATCCACTTTGCATCTTAGCTATAGGAGTGAAAGATGAAGATAAAGCCCCTTTTGATGAATCTAAACTGAAATGGGAAAAAGTTCACTTAGACTCTTTCAAGCAAACTCAAGCAGAATAATTTATGGCAAGAAGTCGCTCTTCAAGCAAAAGTGGTGATTTACTCGCATGGGGAATCACATCTATTTTCCTTGGGATCATGCTCCTTATAAGCAAACTTCATCTGTTTTCCTATGATGTTTATAAGATGCTTTTCGA
>JAQUZH010000216.1 GCA_028691445.1 Bacteroidales bacterium
AACAGATGCATTTCCAATCGCGGCTTGATCCTTGGGCGTGTCGGTGACAGTGTAAGGAATTAGTTGCCATTGCTGTGCTCCACCAGACACTAACATGGAAGTATTTATAACTGCGCCATCCGGATTCAACGTGGAACTATTGTTAATTGCCAGTCCGGAGTATTGATTTACGAGTTTGAATACGCCATATTTTTCCTCTCTCACAATCCAGAGTTGCGTAGGTTTATCTTCTTGGTAGGGGTTGATGCAAAGTCTGTAGCGGCTTGGCATCTTTGAAGGAACCCCTCCGTCATCTACTTTTACATAGCCTTCAAGTACTTTGTTCGCGAGTTTGTTCGTAAGCACGTAACAAGAGTCGTTTATCTGAGAGAACCGGAAGAGCTGGCTCTCCTTATTAATTCCTCGATCTGTCCAGAGAACGATTTGGTTGAGATCATCCGTTAGGTTATCTTTTAGATCCATTGCTTTGCCTGCTTTTACATTTACCAGAGAATACCATTGATCTTCGCTCAGCTTAAACTCAGCTCCAAGTTCCATCAGATCTTTGTTAATGAGACTGTCCAGTACCTCTATTCGTTCTGAAACATAGGAGCGCAGGTATGCCACTTCGGCTTTGTATGATCCTAGAGGCGTCATTTCCGAATTATAGGATTTATTGATGGGCCATTTACTGTAGTTTAATGACTGTGATCTATTGAGCAGAACTTCCATCGAATCTATTGAGGAAAGTAGCTGTTCTTTCATGTCCGAATGATAGATTGCTGACCATCTGTCGAGCAGTTTCTTGTTGATCTCCGGATTAGAAAACAGATTTCTGAGGATTGATTGCATGGAACCAAAATGATGAGCTACATCCAGCATGAGTTCGGAAGTAGCCATTGGTATTCGATTGTCGTTATTAAAAGCAATGTCGTTATCCCATATAGGTCCAAAAGTGAATTGGCTTTTTCCGCGTTCCTTCATCATATAAATACTCCAGAAAGTATCACTGTTACCACATAGTTCGCAAGTCAGATACCAGTTAATCATTGCATCAATGTCCAGATATTTCTGGATACTATCCAATGGGTCTCCTTTACGATAACTGTTCATTACTTTGCCAAACTGATTGAAGTAGTTGACGATGTAGTTGCGCTGTGCGAGGTTAATGTCATCATCTTTCGGATACTTGATAGAAACAGCTCCAATCGTGCTGCTGAATGCTTCCGGAAAGAGGGCTCCCGGACTGATTGAAGAAGTTTTAGCAAAGCCATCAATTTCAACCAAGTAACCTCCTTCAATGGCGGGACTGGCCGTATCGGCTGCTGTTTGTTTGCTGATATCTACCCGGTCGCCACTGACTTCGACCTGATCTGTTACGAGATAGTTGCCAACAAATTCATTATTTACAACTACATCCACAAAGCGAGAGGCCGGTGTGAAGTAAAGTCCCATGATCTTACTGATTTTAAAAGCAAGAGCATTACGCATCATCGATTTGTCCATATGATTAGCAAGCATTGGCCAGTTCTTGTCTTTGGCGGGCATGCCCAGCAACTTAGTCTTTTCATACAATTTCAATCGGTAAGGTTTCTTCTCCAAATTGGCTGTTGAATTACCTCTTACGCGTATCCCGATAGAATCGTTGTATTTCCCTGCCAGACTATCCGTACCGGCCACATAGAGCGTCCCGTTTACATAATAAGTTTCGCTATATATCGCTTGTGGAGTAGTTATGTAAAACGTTGGCAGATTCGTAAGTTGCTCTTTTTTACTTATTTTATCTGCTAACTGCGCATGCGAAGTGAAGCAGGCAATAGATATCAATAGAACAACAGACATCGAAATTATTTGTTCTCTTTTCATGGGATAGCTAATTTTCTAACAGAGTCATTCATTGTGATTATATAAAGTCCGCTTGGAAGGGAAACCTTGTAAGATGATTCAGTCACTACTCGTTGAATAAGGATATGCCCGGTCATATCAGAGATACAGAGTTTGATCGTACCGTTGTTCTCGATATGCACTTCCCCCGGAGTAACATACAAAGAGATCTTTTCTGTCACCGGCTTCTTACCGGTCGTGACGGGATTGACATAACCTCTTTCATTAAACCTCCATTGCTGGTTTCCGTTGTTAGCATCAGCCGTCCACATACCGATTGTATTGCCATCTTTAGTGCTTGTGCTATAGTTGTCAATCGCCATACCTGAATAGACATTAATCAGAGAATATACTCCGAATTGTCGTTCTTCAAGTTTCCATTCCTGTGAAAGATTGTGATATTGGAATTGGTTGATGCAAAGTAAATAGTAACTCGGAGTAGCAGAAGGGATACCGCCGTCTTCTGTTTTACGGTATGCCTCAAGCATCTTGTCAGAATATTTATTTGTAATCATATACGATCCGTTTCCTGTTGCTGTAAACCGAAAGAGTTGACTTTCTAAAGGTCCATCTTTTACGGACCAAAGTACTGTAGGAGTAAGGTCATCGCTGAGACTGTCTTTCAAGTCAAGCGCTTTATCATTTAAGAAATTCGTCAGTGTGTACCATTTATTTTCATCAATCTCAAAGGATTTAGACATTTCTTCAAAGTTTGAAAAGATTGAATCAAGGCTGTTGATGTGATCCATCATGAAAGTCCGTACAAAAGAGACTTCCGCTTCAAAAGAGCCACGCATAGTCAGTTCGAGATGGGTAATGGTATTCAGGGTAGGCCACCTTTCATAATTCAGTTTCTGAGAGGCATCCAAAAGAGTTCGTGTTGAATCAATGAATGAGCTAATACAACCTCTCAATTGTTTGTCGCGAATCTCTACCCAACGGTTGCGAAGCCTTTCATTAATCTCCGGACAGGTAAAGAGACGTTTCAAGGCTTTGGGTATTGAACCAAACTGATGCGCATGATAGAGCATTAATTCGTTGCGTGTATCTCCCAAACGTCTGTCATTCGCAAAAGCAATGTCATAATCCCACATCGGACCAAACGTGAATTGTGTTTTCCCACGGTCTTTCATGAGGTACATGCTCCAAAAACAATCCGGATTGGCTGTCAGTTCGCAGGCAATATACCAGTTTATCATCGCATCAATGTCCAGGTATTTGCGGATACTATCCAGAGAATCTCCTTTCTTATAATTCAGGATCAGCGTCTCAAACTTGTTGAAATAGTTGATAATATAGTTTCGTTGCTGCTGGTTGATTTCATCATCTTTTGGATATTTGATCGAAACAGGCGTATTATTTATACTGAGAAACCCTTCGGGAAAAGAAGCTCCCGGCTCGATTGAAGAATAGTTGGCATAGCCATCTATTTCCAGTAAGTATCCACCTTCAATCTCAGGTAGGTTTATGTCGGTGCTCTTTTGTTTGGTGATATCCACGCGGTCGCCGCTTACTTCCACCTGATCGGTAACCAGATAGTTGCCAATGAAATCACTGTTGAGTACCACATCGACAAAGCGGAACGAAGGAGAGAAATAAATATCACAGAGCGTACTGATCTTTAATGCCAGTGCATTTCGAATCAATGACTTGTCGGCATA